>JBDRAU010000030.1:0-17771 GCA_043823315.1 bacterium | reverse complement strand
AGATTGATTTTTACCCTGTTTTACGCTATAATAATAAGTGCCGATGTGCGAATTATTTGGTATTAAAATTTTTGGGCCTGTAGCCCCGACGTGAATACAGTCGGGGTCCCGACCGAAGCGTCGGTACTCAGCGGGTCTGATCCCTCGACATCGGACATTCAAAAATAGTAAGTTTGGGCCTGTAGCTCAGTTGGGATTTTAGGGTGGTACCTAAAATCTGAGCCGCAGCTGCCTTTTAAGCAGCGTGTCATGGGCTTGGATGGATGCAACATCAAAGAGCCGCAGTGAGCGAAGGCGAGCGAGGCGGGGTCGCGGAAATTTTCAACAGAAAATTATCTGTGACCGATACCCAGGTATCGAACATTAAAAAATAGTTAGTTTGGGCCTGTAGCTCAGTGGTAGAGCAGCTGCCTTTTAAGCAGCGTGTCATGGGTTCGATACCCATCAGGCCCTCCAAAAAAATGCCCACAGTAGCGTGGGTATTCTGTTTTAAGATTGACATTTGGCTGATTTTGGTGTATATTTTATAGGTTAATTCGGCCGAAGGGGGCTTTTTGATCTATTTCGCTTCGCGAAGAGATCAACCCTTCCGTAGCTCGAAGAGCGAAGGAGGGTATTCTTTTTTAGGAGATGGATCTCGAATATGATCGTGAAAAATATAGATCCCGCATCAAGTGCGGGATGACAGAAATACTGTCGGCTCGAGGATGACAAAGAAATATGAATATAAGGAATGTCGCAATCATAGCTCACGTAGATCACGGAAAGACCACGCTTGTCGATGGTCTATTAAAGCAGTCCCACACTTTTCGCGAAAATCAGGCCGAATTTAGCCAAACATTGATAATGGACTCAAACGATCAGGAAAAGGAACGCGGAATCACGATACTCGCCAAAAACACCGCCGTTAATTATCAAGGTACTAAAATCAACATTATCGACACGCCTGGACATGCCGATTTTGGCGGGGAGGTAGAGCGAACGCTTAACATGGCTGATGGGGCTATATTGGTGGTCGATGCCCAAGAAGGTCCAATGCCGCAAACTAGATTTGTTTTGAAAAAAGCTCTTGATCTTGGGCTCAAAATAATCGTCGTTGTAAATAAAATCGACAAGCAAAATGCCCAGATTGAAAATGTTATCGAACAAATTTCAGATTTATTTTTGGATTTAGCCAAAGATGAGTCGCAGCTTGAATTTCCCATTTTGTATTCGATTGCTAAAGAAGGAAAGGCATGGGACGAAGTCCCACAGGACTTTACTGAGGACGGCGATTTGTCGAAGATATTTGAAGCGATTTTAAAATATATTCCTGCGCCTGAAGTCCCGACGAGTCAGACTGTCGGGATCCCGACCGGAAGTCCGACGATCCTGTCGGACTCCGATCCAAAGCGTCGGAGCGTCGGGAAGGGTAATTTTCAGATGCTCGTTTCAACTCTCGACTGGGACAACTATCAGGGCAAATACGCAATTGGCAGAATCTCGAGGGGAAAAGCGACTGCCGGGCTCCAAGTAAGCATAGTAAACGGCGAGGGAGTAAAGGAAAATGCCAGAATCGATAAGATTTTTGTTAGTTCCGGACTCAAGCGGGATGAAACCAGCGAGGCGCAGGGCGGGGATATCGTGGCGATTACGGGTGTTAAAAACGCTTCGATCGGAGATACGATTGCCGATTCATCAAATCCCGAAGCGCTTGAGGGAATTTCGATTGAGGAGCCGACGCTTTCGATGGCGGTTTCTGCCAATACTTCGCCATTTGCCGGCCGCGAGGGTCAATTTGTGACCGGAAGACAGATTTTGGAGCGGATTGAAAAAGAACTTGAAACCAATGTTTCACTGAAGCTGAAAATTAGCGAAGATGGAGAATATATTTTATCGGGACGCGGCGAGCTTCATTTATCTGTATTTATCGAAAATCTTCGCCGAGAGGGTTTTGAGATGCACATAGGCAAGCCGGAGGTAATTACCAAAGAGATTGACGGCGTTAAAAATGAGCCGGTTGAAGAGTTGACGGTTGATGTTGAGGATCAGTTTATCAATAATGTTATTGCCGAGGTTATCAGACGAAAGGGTGTTCTGCATCATCAGAATCCGCTCCAAGGCGGTTCGACGAGGTTAATTTTTGAAATTACTACTCGGGGAATGCTTGGTTTTCGGTCACAATTGATGACCCTTTCGCGCGGCACGGCGGTGGCAAATTCGATATTTTTGAGATTCGAAAAGGTCCAAGCCGAGATTCCACGACTTCGAAACGGAGTACTGATTGCTTCTAATGATGGCAAGGCAGTTACTTATGGACTCGATATTGCTCAAGGCAGAGGAATTACTTTTGTCGAACCGCAAACACAAGTTTATAAAGGAATGATCGTAGGGCTAAATACGCGGGAGAGCGATATTGAAATTAACGTTTGCAAGGAAAAGCATTTAACAAATATTCGTGCGGCTTCGTCCGATATGACCACAGTTTTGACTCCGGCGACGATTATGTCACTCGAAGAGTGTATTGATTTTCTCGAAGACGATGAACTCTTGGAGGTAACTCCTAAATCGCTTCGACTTCGTAAAAAGATTTTAGATCCGACTCTTAGGAATAGAGCCAGGGGCAAATAAGTTTTATTACTTTAGCTATTAAGAAGAGCGACCTATCGAACTGCGAAATAGTATCCTTTGTAGCAAAAGTAATTTCCTCGCGGGCTGGGAGCGGGTTTTTAAGTACTAAGATTCTGATAGATTAGGTTGAAAAAATATAGATATCTGTTAATTTAATTCTACCTCAACCGGAAGGGAGCCGAGATGGTTAAGAAAATTGCTGCGATTTTTCTCAAGCCGATCGTGTTGGCTCCCTTGCTGAAGGGGGTGGCGTACAGTTCAACCACTGCAGCGATTTGTTGCCCAAAGTTGTCTTGGCTCTTCGGGGCCATCGCCGCGATTGCCGGGGCATCTTTCTACTTGTTCCTCGGCGCGGCCGCATTCGATCCGATCCGCGAGCGGTTTGGCCGACTCGGCAGGGGTTGCAAAGTCGGTGATAATGATGAAGACGGACAGCTGATCACTCGCCAAGACTGGTTTTGACTCATGGGCTCCGCTACGGCGGAGCCCGCTCTTCTTTTTGAAATCATTTTGAGTTATAATTAACTTAATTAAATAGGGGGGGTATGGATACTCAACCGAGTTCGAACGAACCGCAAAAAAGCGCTGAAGAAAGTAACGGCTTGGAGCCGACAGCAAAATCAAGCTCCGGTGTAGGAATTATTATCGGCGTAGTCGTTGTGGTTTTGATTGTTTTAGGAGTTGGAGGATATCTTATTTTGAGCTATTTGGGAAAGAAAGATGTCGAAAAAACTGCTGGCACGACAGCCTCGGTAACTGTAACCGCGACTGTTAATGCGAGTTTGACCGCTTCAAGTACTGCAACAACCGCCTCCGCTTCAGACTATATAATTGAAGATTCCAGTACTAGAGTTATTTTGCAGACGGAATTAGCCGATCTTACTCCGTGGCAGCTCAAAGTAGCCCGAAACGAAATTTATGCCCGGCACGGCAGAGCTTTTGTTCACAAAGACCTGCAATGTTATTTCGCCCAAAAAAGCTGGTATAAAAAAGACTCAAACTTCAGCGAATCCTCGTTGACAACAACGGAAAATAAAAATATTGCCACAATCAGCTCTTACGAAGAAAAAACCGGCAGTCCTCTGGCGAGTTCTGACAGCGGATGCAACACGAATCAATAGATTATTAAAGGAGATTTATGC
Source organism: bacterium (assembly GCA_043823315.1). Classification (GTDB taxonomy): domain Bacteria; phylum Patescibacteriota; class UBA1384; order UBA1384; family DTJR01; genus JBDRAU01. The sequence goes on along the minus strand of JBDRAU010000030.1, from coordinate 14,019 downwards.
CAAAACCCACTAAATATGCGGCGCTGATTTGTTTGATATTAACTGTCGTAGCGGCGATCGGAGGATACGTAGGATATGTAAGGGGCTGGCCGCTTCTAATGGTGATTACGCTTCTACCGGCGGTGATTTATGAAGTTTATCGGACCGAAGGGGAATCGACAAAATCCTCAAGCTGGCTGATGCTTCTGGTGCTAGTGGCCGAGGCGATTTTTATAAAATTCAAAATCAGTTTTGATCTGGGGCAATATTTGGGCCAATCGGAGGCGTATATTGCCGGAAGCTATGTGCCGCTTGGAGATATTAAAGTTGTTGCGCCGGTGGTGATGGCTGTTCTTTCAATTATTTTGTTTACGCGAACGGCGGGAATTTATACCAAGTGGCTCGCAGTCATAATTCTGGCTGCCTCTATCGGAATAATTTATGTAATTGCGCCCGAGTCCCTCCAGCAACTTTTGCAGTTCGGGACAAGATCTGTGATCTATTAGGTTTGTTTATTTTCATTATTTCGCTATATAGCCCTTGACCCCAGTATCAAAAATTCGAATATTCCACATCGAATTATTCATTCGCGTTCCATTTCGTATTTTGATACGGGGTCTGCGCTCCGACCAAAGCGTCGGGGCTTGACAAAGTTTCAGTATCGGCTAAAATCAATGGCGTTATTATGAATAACACCGAAGAGCCTCCCTTACGAGGTAAAAAGGGTTCAAAATTAGGAAGAACTTTCAGCCCCGCCATTCGCGGGTTTCTTGCTTTAGCTGACTTTCCCGAGCTAATTTTCGGCGAGGTCGATTTACTTCGGGACTTGGTTTTTAAACTTATCCAAATCGTCAAGAAGTATTTTGTCCGTTTCAAAGGATTTTTAAAGAGAAAAGGATTGACGCGCTCGCTCGTTTATAAATTTTTCGTCGTAGCTATTATTGCAGTTTTACCGCTTGTCTCGCGCGTGAGCGCCGAAGCACAGGCCTATGAAGACGCGATTCATTTTTCTCAAACGATTGATCCGATTGAGTCAGCTAGATTTGCGGTGTATTTTTCGCAATACACCCCTGGGCTTTATATTGATGCCGACGAGGTAGCTCTGGCGGCGGTGACAAGTAACGACTCTTATACTTTGGAGCAGCAACTTGCGGTTAACGCCGGAAAGAATTTTGATGTGCCGGGGCGGGAAGATCCGACTTATATTTTGAAACCCGGCGAGACGGTGGTTCAAGTGGCGAGTAAATTTAATTTGCATGTCGGTTCTCTGGTTGATGCAAATAATCTTGATCCGGTTTCGCTTAAATACATCAAACCGGGAACGGTGCTGGTAATTCCTTCTTCCGATACAAACACTTCGGATGATTGGCTGGTAGCGATTAACGAAGCGGAGGCGCGAGAGATAGCAGAGGCAGCTGCTGCGGCCGAAAAAAAGCGCCAAGAGTCGATTCGCGTTCGACTTGCTTCGACCTCAAACACTTCTTATACTACGAGCTCGCGCAGTTATTCAGGCGGGAGCGTGACGATAATCGGGACTTCTTTTTCCCAATGCGTGCCGTGGGCGAGGGAACAATCGGGCATTCCGATTCAGGGATATGCTGGAAATGTGGCTGCTACACAAAGTCAACCGAGAGTTGGCGGAGTTGCTCTTGATCGATTTTACGGACATGCCTCGGTGGTCGTAGGGGTTGGTGATGGGTATATTACAGTTCACGAAGCCAACTGGATTCGCGGGAAAATTACCGAGCGAAGAGTTTCTATGGATGCGATTAGAGGGTACGTTTACTAAAATTTCTAATTTCTAATTTCTAATTATGGAATCCCGCTAAGGCGGGATGTTTTTTCTGATTCATAAACAAAATTAAAAAAACCATAAGGATTGCTTTTTATTTTGAATCTGGTATTTTCTTTAAAACTCGCAAATCATTCTTTGGTGCCGGTGGCATCTGATCGGAGGCAAAGCATGGCTCATGCAGCTGGCTATGTGATGTATGAGGTCGGCGATGTGGTGATGCCGGCTGATATCCATGACCATCGAGTGGTACAGGAAGGAACAGGTTTCAAGCAGATCACCCCTCGCTTCGAGGTGGTTGAAATCGAGGAGGCTGAGCGAGGCACAGATCTGTCTCGTCATTACCACCCGCAACGGATTCGTATCCGTGTCATCTCGACAAGTGGAGAGAAGCTCATTTGGGTTTCCGGAAACACCGTTTCGTTTCCTCCCAAGGAAATGTACCCCGGAAAACCAACCTAAACGGCCCGACGTGTACGTCGGGCCGACATTTTGCAAAGATTAAATATTTTTTTAGTTAATTTTATGTTATGAAATGCTATAATCGTAATGTGAAAAAAATAGTCACTTTTTTGTTTGTTGCTTTAGCAATAGCGAGCTTTGTATTTATACCGAATTTCACCCGTGCTGCTGAACCGATGAAGCTTTATAAATTTTGGAGCAAGTACTGTCCGCACTGCAAAGATGAGAACGTTTTTCTGGATGATTTAGTTAAAAAAAGAGGGGATATAGAAGTTATTTCCTATGAAGTAACTTCTGATCCGGTGGTGGCAGATTTATTTAAAAAATTCTCCAACGCTTGCGGAAATGCCAAATACGCCGTGCCGGCTCTCTACATCGGCGAAAAAGCCATAGTCGGCTATAAAGATGAAAATACCACCGGCAAGGAGATTATCGCGGCGATTGATTCATACAATGTCGATAATTATCCCGACCCGCTCGAGCGGCTCGAGAGTGGGGGATCGTTCGAGGGCCAAGAGGGAGTTTGCGCCAGTTCTTCGGTTGAGACAAAAAGAAAATTACCTATTTTAGGCGAAGTTGATTTAAAAAGTTTTTCTCTGCCGGCCCTTTCGATTGTGCTCGGAACGGTTGACGGGTTTAATCCTTGCGCGATGTGGGCGCTTCTGGCGCTTCTTTCCCTTCTCGTGGCTCTTGGATCGCGTAAAAAAGTTTTGTTTGTTGGAGGAATTTTCCTTGTCACCTCTTTCCTTACCAGCTTTTTGTTTTTATCGGCGTGGCTCAACGCTTTTTCTTTTGTCAAATTCGACCTGACGGTTCGAGTTATTATCGGACTGGTGGCGATTTTTACTTCGTACCAGCTTTTTAATTCATATCTTAAAGAGACCGAAGAGTGTAAAATTTTAAAGGGTAAGGCGAAGATTTACCAAAAGATCGAGGAGCTTTCGAAAACAACCTTTATCCCCTTCCTCATAATCGGTGCGGTGGTTTTGGCGGTGATGGTCAATGTGGTTGAATTTATGTGCTCGATCAATCTACCGGTAATTTACACCAAAGTTCTCTCGATGGCGGAACTTCCCCGAATTAGCTACTACCTATATATAGCGCTTTACAATGTTTTTTATATGCTTGATGACATCATCGTTTTCCTGATCGCTGTTTTTTCGATGAAGGCTTTTAACGGCATAAATTTAAAATACGCCCGCTTTACAAAACTTGTGGGCGCAGTCGTGATGATTCTCTTGGCGGTTATGATTTTGTTTTTCCCGAAGCTACTGGCGTTCTAAAAATAATCGCTAACCAGCTTGTCATTGCGAGAAGGAACGACGAAGCAATCTGCACGAAAAGATTGTGCCACGCCTCTCGCTTTGCTCGTTAGCTCGCAATGACGAGTGGATAGTTACCTTAATACCCTCGTCGCCTTGAACTTAAGACAACGATTACTACGATCGGAGCGATTAAGAAGAAAGTGTAATAGTCTTTTAAGTAATGGACGAAATTGGTTTGAGAAATTATTTGTGCTTGGGTGGCATTGGGTAAATATTTAAAAACTGTTCCGGCAAGCAAAATGGCCGTGATTGCCGAATAAAAAAGCGTTTCAATCGGGGCAGAGAGCGATCTTTCCCGCCCGAGTGCGATATCGGCTTTGGCGGCAACCAGCGAAACTACGATAAGAAATAGAACTATTTTAATTGTGGCCGGTGAAGCGTCAGATTGGATCCAAGTGTTGGCGAGCGTTTTTTTGCCCTCGAAAAATTGCTTTATCGGTTCGGCCCAGACGCTGACGATGACCATGCCCATATAACAAGCGAGCAGAGCGGACATGATCTTGTCCCGTTGCATCATGAAACCGTACAAAACGGTAATGGCAATAAAAATACCTAAAAACAAATCCCATGTTGGAACTGTTGGCGCTACTTGGATAATTTCCTCCGCTTCGAGTCAATTATTATTGACTCGAAAGTCCCTCGTGGCCCCTCCTAGGGGCGGAGCGGGACGCAATTATTTGCCTACAGAAACTATTATACCAAAAACTTATATAACAATGTAAATGAAATAATTTAAAATTTTAAATTTAAATTCAATAACACAACTTACGCAATTATCGTTCGACTTTATGGAGAACTTCTCGATTCTCCTTCGTTAAGCTCAGGATCACTCGAAGAATAAAGGGGTTTTGCGTAAGTCGTATCAATAATAAATATTTTAATTTCTAATTTGTTCTTCTCGCTTCTGTCATTAAGTGTTATAAGTCTTGATTTTCAAGTTTGGTTGTGCTAGAGTTCGGCTAGCATTGACAATCTAGCCCGAAAGGGATGAGGCAGATGTCTAGGAAGAAGATTCTGGTTGTGGATGATGAGAGGCCGATTGTTCGGATAATCCAGGTGAATTTGGAGCGGGCGGGCTACGAGGTGATCTGCGCCTACGATGGGGTTGAGGCACTTGAGAAGGTCGAGGAGTGTCAGCCAGACATGGTTGTCCTCGATGTGATGATGCCGAGGATGGATGGATTCGAGGTGCTGAAGCACCTGCAAGTCGATCCTCGCTTCCAGCACATCCCGGTGATCATGCTCACGTGTAAGGCACAGGATGCAGATATCTTTAGGGGTTGGGCATCCGGTGTCGCTTCATACCTGACCAAGCCTTACAACCCGCGGGAGCTGCTTGTCCATATCGAGCGCATCTTCCAATCGCTTGACGAGCCGGACGAGCCGGAAGAAGATTGACAATGAGCCTCCCTTTCTCGACCATTCCCAAGGGCCGGACTCTGTTCCGGCCTTTTTCCTTTACCTATTCCACCAAGAGCGTTTCTCTTTATCGAGATCTTTTAGTTTTTCCCAGAGTTCTTTTTGTTCTTTTGATAAGCGCTCGGGCAATCTAACTCTAATAATTAAAATCAAATCCCCCCTGTGTCCGTTTTTCATTGCTCTACCTTTACCTCGTAATCTGTATTGTGTTCCGTCCTGCGTGCCGGGATTTATATCAAACGATACTTTTTCGCCAGCGACCTCAAGATCAATCTGATCGCCCAAAACTGCTTGCGAAGGAGAGATCTGTACTTCGGCTTGAATAGTTGCAAAAGCGCTTGAAAAAAAGTCTCCAAAGATATCGCCTAGTCCTCCCCCGCCAAAGTTAAATTCAAAACCTTCGCCTTCGAAATCAAATCCGCCAGATTGATGCCCTCCCCCAAAGGGGGCCCCATTGGGGCCGAAACCGCCTTGTCCGCCTTGGGCTCCGGCACCCGAAAATCCAGCCGAACCGAATTGATCATATTGGGTGCGTTTTTGAGGGTCGGAAAGGATTTGGTAAGCTTCGTTCACTTTTTGGAATTCAGCAGAATCACCGCCCTTGTCGGGGTGATTCTTCAAGGCAAGCTTTCGATAAGCTCTCTTGATCTCGTCTTCGGAGGCCTTTTTGTCGACCCCAAGTGTTTTGTAGAAATCTTCAGCCATAAATTAACAATTAATACTTATCAATATTTATCAATTTCCAATAATCATTTAATTTTATAATTTCAAAATTGAGAATTGAAAAATGAAAATTACTCTTATTATTCTATACGAATAATAAGAGGATGTAAACCTCCCTTTACATTTACTTTTAGTTCGTTGAAGAGGTGGAATTTGTAGTTGATTGCGGGTTCATGAGTTCACTAGCGGCTATCGCCCCGGCATTGTCAACAACTATAATCTTCCAGGCGGTGTCTTGGGTTTGGAGGCGTGTTTGGGCGATTATTCCCGGATCAATGAGTTTAAATTTGTCAGAACCCGAAAATCTCAAGTAAAAACTTGAAAACAAAGGAGGATTTGCCATGGGATTGGCAAGGCACTTAATATCCGAGGTAAGATCTCGTTTGGCAGTGAAGCTACGGAGTTTTTGATTGTCTTTGAAGCCGTTTAAATTGACTATCCAATAGTAGTCTTTTGAAAAATCATCAGAGTAAAAGACAAACGATTGATCGTTTTGCGCAAATAAGGTCGCGCCGTAAAACTTCACAATTGCGCCGCAGTAAATTGCTTTTCCCTTTAGAGCTCTTTGGGCGTCTTCGTAAGCGGCTTGATAATTTTGCTTGAAAATATCGTCGACTTGGGTTTGCTCTTCTACAAAAGAGTCAATTTTCTGATAACTTTTGGGTTGATCTTGATCTGTTGTGGAATCGGAAGCAACAGGGGAATTAACCTGGAGGTTTTCAAGTTCCGGCGGTAAGGCATCGGTTGAAGTGATTTGAGTGGTTGATTTTTTTTGGCAACCAGAAAGAAGAGTTGCAAGCAAAACTATAACAAGAAGTGAAGTAACTTTGTGCCCCATTTGTTATATTCTATCACAAAAAAAGACCCCGGACCTGCCTTTATAGCGGCAAAAGGCAGGATCAGGGGTCTTTTTTAGATGTTACTGCGAGCAGCGCGGTCTAGATTGCTTCTCCCACTTTAGTGGGATCGCAATGACAAATAATTACTTTTCTTCTTTCTTCTCTTTGGATTTCTCCTTGTCCTCTTTTTTTTCGTCAGATTTTGGTTTCTCTGTCTCTTCTTGCTTGTCCTCTGGTTTTTGGCTGTAGAGTTCTTGGCCGACTTTTTGGATGGTTTCTGAAAGCTCATCGGCAGCTTTTTTGATTTTATCCGTATCGTCGGTTTTTAGCGCTTCTTTAACTGCATCAATCTTTTCAGTCACTGCACGGCCAGTTTCAACTTTAACCTTGTCGCCGGCGTCCTTGAGCGCTTTTTCACTGGAATAAACTAGAGTTTCGGCGCCGTTTTTGACTTCAATCGCTTCGCGCTTTTTCTTGTCCTCATCGGCGTGGGTTTCGGCATCTTTGCGCATTTTTTCAACTTCTTCGTCCGAAAGCCCGCTTGATGCGGTAATGGTGATTTTTTGCTCTTTACCGGTGGCTTTATCTTGTGCTTTGACGTTTAGAATTCCATTAGCGTCAATGTCGAAAGTAACTTCGATTTGCGGAACTCCGCGAGGAGCTGGTGGGATGCTATCTAGAGTGAATCTACCAAGTGTTCGGTTGTCCTGCGACATTTCACGCTCTCCCTGAAGAACATGAATTTCAACCTGTGGTTGATTGTCGGCGGCGGTTGAAAAAATCTGGCTCTTTGAAGTTGGGATAGTGCTGTTTCGTTCAATCAGCTTGGTCATAACCGCGCCCAAAGTTTCGATTCCGAGCGAAAGCGGGGTTACGTCGAGAAGCAGAATGTCTTTAACTTCTCCTGCCATTACTCCGCCTTGAGTGGCAGCGCCAAGAGCTACCGCTTCGTCGGGATCAACGCCCTTTGACGGTTCTTTATCGAAGATTTCTTTAACCTTAGCTTGAACGGCCGGCATTCTAGTCATACCTCCAACGAGGATGACTTCGTCTATGTCCTTCGGCTCGACTTTAGCGTCTTGCATTGCGTCCTTGCAGGGTTTGACGGTTTTCTCGATCAGATCCTCAATCAGTGAGAGCATCTTTGGCCGAGTTAGAGTCATTACCAAGTGTTTTGGTCCATCTGCATCAGCGGTGATAAACGGCAGATTTATCTCTGCTTCTTGCTTGCTCGATAGTTCGATTTTGGTTTTTTCGGCTGCTTCTCTGACTCTTTGCAGGCTGGCAACGTCAGAAGTGACATCAATTCCCTCTTGTTTTTTGAACTCAGAAACGATGTAATCCATAATCGCCTGATCGAAATCGTCTCCTCCAAGGTGCGTGTCTCCGTTGGTTGCTTTTACTTCAAGAACATCTCCCCCAACTTCCAAAATGGTAATATCGAATGTTCCGCCTCCAAGGTCGAAAACGGCAACTTTACCTTCTTTCTTCTTATCGAGTCCGTAGGCAAGGGCGGCGGCGGTTGGTTCATTAATGATTCTTTTAACATCAAATCCGGCGATTTTACCGGCATCTTTGGTCGCTTGGCGCTGGGAGTCGTTAAAATAAGCCGGCACGGTGATGACCGCTTCTTTAACTTCTTCGCCGAGGTAATCCTCGGCATCCTTTTTGATTTTCTGCAGGATAAAAGCGGATACTTCCTGCGGTGAATAGGACTTTTCGCCTAATTTTACTTCGACAGAATCATTTTTGCCCTCGACAATTTCATAGGGCATTAATTTCTTGTCGCGCTTGACTTCTTCGTCGTCAAATCGTCTGCCGATCAGACGTTTTACCGAAGAAACGGTGTTTTGAGGATTAGTGACAGCTTGGCGCTTGGCCAATTGCCCAACTAATCTTTCGCCCGATTTAGTCATGGCTACCATTGAGGGGACGAGTTTGCCACCTTCGGCAGAAGGAATTAGTTTCGGCTTGCCGCCTTCAATAACAGCCGCAGCCGAGTTAGTGGTACCAAGGTCGATTCCGATAATCTTTCCCATTTTATTCTCCCGCTTCAAGTCAGCCATTACTGACCCGAAAGTCCTCCCGAAGCTTGCACTCCGATGTATCGTCGGAGTAAGAGCGAAGGGGGATATTAATTATTTATTTCAATTTTTGAAATTTATTCACTCTTTGCGTTTACCGACATTAACGGTACTAATGTAAAGTATACTTGACATTTATTTTGCTGTCAACCCCCACACCAACCGGGGTGATTAATTGACTCTTAACGATGAGTTATTTTTAGGCTGGCTAGATTTAGAACGGAATTTAGATACCAAACCTGTTGGTGTGGGGGTCAAGAGGTATTGAAAAAGCCAAAAGGCACCCGTTTCTGATCTGTAAAGACCAGACGTAGCGCCTTGGAGTTGCTGCCGGTGGGGCTAGAATCTCAGTTGGACAGCAACGGCGAGCGGGGTATAGTGCGGCATCTTGTTCCCGAACCATTCCCAGCCCATGCCGGTGGAGAGGAAGTTGCCATACCTGCGGCTCCGGATGATCACACAACCTGGTGGGCATTCGACCAGGTCAGGGCCAGTCTTGTCGAGACGCCAGCACCTGGTTAGTCCATCGTGCTGGTCGGTGGAAATCCCTACGTTCTGTGCGCCTTTGTAGAGGGGATTCGTTCCTCGGGGCGATCCAATCGCCCGTTGCGCTGCTCTCTGCTCGTCGGTCATGGCCGTTTTCCTTTCCCGCGTTTTCTCTCAAAATACGAGAAGAGTAAATCTAATCAAAAAAATTAAGAAAATGCAATAGTAAAAATAAAAAGAAGAAGCTGGAGTCGAAACGATGATTCAGGAGAGTAAGTATTCTAGAAATTACTTTGAAGTTATGACGTGGGCGGGGCGGATGAGTTTGTCGCCGATTTTGTAGCCCGGTTTTTGAACTTTGACGATTTTACCGGATTTGATTTGTTTATTTTCAATGGCCGAAACCGCTTCTTGAATATTTGGATCAAAGTCGTCGCCGATTTTGGGGATAATTTTTTCGATCCCTTCATTTTCGAGCGCACTCTCGATTTGCTTGGCGATCAAAGAAACTCCCTGAACCCATGCGTTTTCCTTGAGTTCGGCCGGTTGGTGTTTGCTCATCAGAACCAGATTATCCAAAATCGGCAATAAACTCTGCATCAGTTCGATCTTGGCTTGATCGCTCCAAATGGCCTTTTCTGTCTCTACCCTTCTTTTATAATTATCAAAATCGGCTTGGCATCTTTGCCAGCTTGCCTTTAGCTCTTCGATCTCACTTGGAGTTTTTGGGGAATTTTTCTTTTTCATTTCGAATTTAAATTATAGTCTAAAATTGTTAAAAACAGACTTTATTGTTCGAGTGAAAACTACCTATCAGCAGGTGAGTCGAGAACATCCCGACTTCTCGACTGCGCTTGCTCCGCTCGAAGAAGAAGTAGAATACGAACATTTATCTGAATGATTTTAGCAATAAAAACGAATTCTGTCTAGACCGATTAGAAGACGCCGGGTATTGGAGGCAAACCATTCTGGCTATTTGACGCGGGGCTTTCGACTGGAGCGACGGTTTGTTCGGGCAATGAATCGAACGGGTTCTCTTCAGGAGGAATTAGCTCGTCAGGCATTATTGTCGGAGTCGGTGATGGAACTGGCGTCTCGGCAGGAGCCGGCGAGCCGAGGTTTAGACCGAAATCATAGGTATCACTAACCTGATCATTTTGAAGAAAGATTTCAATCGGCGAGCCGGCAAGTTCTGCATCTAAAGAAGTGACAACTACCTTATAATTACCCTCTGGAATTTTTCTGATGTACCATTCGATAGTATTTAGTCCGGCGACTTCAAACGTAAAATCTCTTGATTTAAAATAGTATTTTTTCCCACCATCGATAGGCAAAAATTTTGCTGTAAATGGTAGAGTGCCTGTCTGAGGAACGGTGATGTCCAGTCCAATATGGGCAGTGGCGTAGCCGGGCAGGATGGTGTCGGCCTGAACTTTGGCCCGATAAGCAAAGATCCCAAGCGACAATACCCCAACTGCCAAAAGTCCCGCAATCGAGTAATTTGAGATTTTTCGAATATTTTTCATAAAGTTTGTTTATAATAATGCTAAATGAAAATTAGCCTTGTGTCAAAAATTGAAAAGTTTGCCTTCTCGACATATTTTCTGCTGTTTTTCGCTCTTGGAATTCTAGCGGGGATAAAAGTCAATTCCCTGATTCTTATATATTTAATCGTTCTTTTTTTGGCGGCCTCCTTTTTGATGATTTTGACAAGGTTAAAAAGTGCCGGTTTTTTAATTTTTTTCTCTCTTGGAATATTGATTGGACTTTACAGCCAAATTCAAATAAGCAAAGATTTTCAGTCGGTCTGTACTGTCTCAACAGTTACTTCTCGTGCCAAAAAATACAAAAGAGGATTTTTGTATAAAGTAAAAAGTCCGGAAATTTTGATTTTTTCGCCCGATGATGAGGCGGGAATTGCCGATGAGATCAGTTTTTGCATGGGAGATAAAGTCGAACTTGAGGGGAGTGATCGGAATTACATTCTTTCGCAGCTTGGCAGAAGCGCAGTTTTTGAGGGTAAAAATATAAAGATCGAGAAAACCGGTCACGGACTTAAAAGATCAATTAATAATTTAAGCGTTAAATTCAAAGGCGCTTCTTACACTCTCTTTAGCGGGGATAGCGGCGTTTTGGCTTATGGCCTTATTTTCGGTTCAAGCGGGGATTTTTCGCGTCAGTTTAAGGCCGATCTTAAATCAAGCGGCACATCGCACTTGGTGGCCGTTTCCGGGTATAATGTTTCGATTATTACCTCTTGGCTCTTTGGCGCTTTGCGATATATTGGCAAAAATTTCGCTGGCGTTTTTTCGGTTTTTATTCTCTTGATCTTTTATTTGTTAACCGGCGGATCGGCATCGGTGCTTCGCGCCTCGATTATGGGAGTAGTAATTCTCGTCTCCAAATTTATCGGACGAAAAGTTAGCGGGGAGCATCTTTTGCTTCTGGCGGGATGTTTGATCTTGGCTTTTAATCCTTTTGCTATTTACGACTGGGGATTTCAACTCTCGTTTGCGGCTACCTTCGGGCTTTTCTTTCTCGCCGAGCCGCTTTTTAAACTCTTTTCGTTGAAGATCAAATTTCTGCCTGGAATGGTTAAAATATTCACTCAGACGCTCTCCGCTCAAATTTTTGTGCTTCCCCTCTTAGTCGGATCCTTCGGATCCTTCTCCCTTATCGCGCCCCTTGCCAATATTCTAATTCTGCCCCTTATTCCATTCCTGATGGGTTTAATTTTTATAAGTTTTGTCACCTATTTTACTTGGGGCGCTCTGGGGATTTTCTTGGCAGGAATGACCAAGGCCCTTCTTTATTATGTGATTGCGGTTATCGAGCTTTCGGCCAAGCTTCCCTTTGCTTCGATGGAGCTTTCGCTAAAGCCGTTTTTTGTTTTTATTTTCTATATAATAATCATTGTATTGACTGGACTTATAAGGAGGAAAGCTGGCAAACTCGAAAGCGGATAAATTTTTCAATTATCTTATTGCAGTTCTGTTTTTGCTAGGCATTTTTATCTGGACGACTGTCAATCAAAATGCGACGGCTGATATCAAAGAGGGCTCGGCCAGAATTTCATTTCTCGACGTCGGACAGGGAGACAGCGCGCTAATCAACTTGCCAAATAGCAAACAGATATTAATCGATACGGGCGAGTTTCCTGTCGTTACGCAAAAAATTGCCTCCCAAATGCCGTCTTTTGACAGGGAAATAGAGATTGTTTTTTTGACCCATCCCGACTCTGATCATGTCGGAGGTTTTGAGGCAGTTGCGAGCGGTTACAAGATCGATATGGTTTATTTGAACACCGAGAAGGGGGATACGAAGACTTTCAAGCGCATTAAAGACAAAATCGATAAGGAGAAAATCCCCTATCGCGTTGCCTATGCGGGCGAAGATATTTACCTTGGTGAATCGCTGACGAAAGTTTTGTGGCCGATCGAGAATGCCACCCTTAGCGAGAATAACCTTTCGCTTATTTTGCTTTTTAAGATCAAGGAAAGCAGGGCGCTTTTTACGGGAGACATAGAAATCGAGGGGCAAAATCGATTGCTTTACTCTGGGCTAAAAGACGAGCTCAAAGCGGACATATATAAAGTACCTCACCATGGGTCGGCGGGAGCATTAAATGAAAATTTTTTGAAGGCGGTTGGTGCGAAACTGGCGGTTGTCTCGGTTGGCAAAAATTCATACGGCCATCCAGCTAAAATAGTTCTTGACGCGCTTTTGGGGCTAGGAATGAAGGTTTTTAGAACGGATGAACTCGGGACAATTGATTTTATTTCGACCGAAAACGGATGGGTAAGAAGATAGGGGACGGTTCTCTTTTTAAGGTAAGATTTGGCTTTTTATGTCGCTACTGCTAAAATTTGAATATGCCAAGGTCACCTCGTTTACTATTATCTCAAAGCTACTACCACGTTATGACTCGTGGAAATAATAAGAATGTGGTTTTTAGAGCGAGCGAGGATTTTCAATATTATCTTGATCTAATTTTCAGATATAAATCGGAACATCCTTTCGATCTTTATCACTATTGCTTGATGCCGAGTCACACCCATTTTCAAATTAAGACTACTAGGATAGCTAGCGATTTCTCTGTTTTCATGAAAAAAATAAATCTTGCTTATTTTCATTATTATCGAAAGCAATATGGTTGGGTGGGTCATTTCTGGCAAGACAGATTTAAAAGTCAAGCGATCGGTAAAGATGATTATTTTCTTCAATGCGGTAAATACATTGAGCTCAATCCTGTGAGAAAACGGCTCGTTCAAAAGATCGAGCAGTGGCCTTATTCTAGTTCCAAGTTTTATTCGGAAGGTAGGCCGGATGGCTTGATAACCCCCGATTTTTTATATGAAGATTTAGCGAAGGATCAAAAAAGTAGACAGAAAAAATACGTTGATCTATTTATTGATTCTGTCGTGGAAGAGTCATATAAAAAGAAAATCTGGGGCAGTGGCTCTCAAAGGTATAACGAACAACAAAAAATTAGTAGAAAATTTAAAAAAGCCGAAAGTCCAGAGTAAAAGAGAACCGTCCCCTTGTCCTCAGTTTTTAAAAGTCGAAGGGCCCTGTCATTGCTGACAGGGCCCTTGTGGCCGGACTCTCGGACTGGAGGTGCGGCTGGCGGCTGGGCTAGTAGCCCCAGCCGCCGTAGTTGAACTGTTGTTCGGCAGCGCGCCGCCCCGCTTGGCGGGCGGCTTCCTCGATCTGGTAGCGCCGCTGGCGCTCCAACTGCTCGAGGCGCTGCCGGTATGCCTCGGCGTAGGCGGCGTTGGCGCCGCCGTAGCCGTACTGCTGGTACCCGCCGTACACCGGCGAGGTCCCGGGAAAGTACCCGGGATTGTACTGAGGCGTCGGCCAGCCGTAGCCGTAGGCCGGTTGGCAGGGCTGGGGAATGATCGGCCAGC
>JBDRAU010000029.1:0-33090 GCA_043823315.1 bacterium | reverse complement strand
TCCGGCTTCATGGAGTCGAGTTTCAGACTCCAATCCGAACTGAGACTGGTTTTAGGGATTAGCTCCATCTCGCGATATTGCAACCCTCTGTACCAGCCATTGTAACACGTGTGTTGCCCAAGGCATAAAGGCCACGCTGATCTGACGTCATCCCCACCTTCCTCCCAGTTACCTGGGCAGTCTCGTATGAGAAAATTTAACATACGATAGGGGTTGCGCTCGTTTCCCGACTTAACGGAACAGCTCAAGCCACGAGCTGACGACGACCGTGCAGCACCTGTCTTACGGCTCCCTTGCGGGCACCCCTCTGTTTCTAGAGGGTTCCGTAGATGTCAAGCCTTGGTGAGGTTTCCCGCTTACTGTCGAATTAAACCACATGTTCCACCGCTTGTGCGAGCCCCCGCCAATTCCTTTGAGTTTTAAACTTGCGTTCGTACTCCCCAGGCGGCAAACTTAACGCGTTAGCTTCGCTACGAGGACGGTCGAAAATCCCAATAGCTAGTTTGCATCGTTTACGGCGTGGACTACCGGGGTATCTAATCCCGTTCGCTCCCCACGCTTTCGCGCCTCAGCGTCAGGTAATGCCTAGTAAGCTGCCTTCGCCATTGGTGTTCTCTACGATATCAATGGATTTTACCCCTACACCGTAGATTCCGCTTACCCCTGCAATTCCTCAAGTCATGCAGTATCCAATCCAGCTTCACGGTTGAGCCGTGATATTTAAGATTAGACTGACATGTCCGCCTACGCGCTCTTTACGCCCAATAAGACCGGATAACGCTCGCATCCTCCGTATTACCGAGGCTTCTGGCACGGAGTTAGCCGATGCTTATTCATATGGTAAGGTCATAATCATCCCATATAAAAGAAGTTTACGATCCGAAAACCTTCATCCTTCACGCGGTGTCACGACATCAGACTTTCGTCCATTGTGTACGATTCCTAACTGCTGCCACCCGTAGGTGTATGGCCCGTGTCTCAGTGCCATTGTGGGAGATCATCCTCTAAGACCTCCTACCCGTCGTAGCCTTGGTAGGCAATTACCCCACCAACAAGCTGATAGGACGCAGGCTCCTCCCGATCCGCCGGAGCTTTAATACCGCGCTCTGCGCGAGCAAGTTAATAAAGTTCATAAAGTAGAAAGTTCATAAAGTTGATGGAATTTTTTTATATTATTTCCATGTACTTTACAAACTTTACAAACTTTTGACTTTTAACTGGCTTGTGCAAAGCACAGCATCACATGGGACATTAACCAACCTTTCGGCTGGGTATTTCCCGGATCGGGGCAGATTCCTACGCGTTACTCACCCGTTCGCCACGCTTTTACAAGCGTACGACTTGCATGTTTTAGGTACACCGCTAGCGTTCATCCTGAGCCAGGATCAAACTCTTAGTAAGAATTGAATCCTTATCTCTCCCGAAGGAGAGTGTTTAAATTCAGAATTGGTGCGAGGATTTTATATAGCGCCCCTCACGCGCTGCGCAGCAGCGAGTTTTTAAAGTTTGTAAAGTTGAAAGTTTGTAAAGTATTATTGCATCTCACTTTATGAACTTTATGAACCTTTTACTTTATGAACTCGATGCTACGCATCGGGTTTAGCGCTTCTCATCTGGTTTTGTCAGACTTCAATTACGTAATTGAAATGGGCTCCTAATCCTTCGGCGAGCTCAGGACAAGTTCCTTCGACAAGCTTAGGATCAGGGATGACAAAACCCCAAATTATCAAATTACTTGCGTTTTTGGCTAACTGACTAAAAAATCCAAGCAGTGCTTGGATTTGCTGCTTGATAAACTCACTATCCTATGTCAATACATGTTAGCCAAATTGCCTCCAAGGTTGATAATAACAAAACTTGTAATTAGTGTCAACAGGACGCAGGGACTTGCTGATAGACCGTTGAAAATTGATTTTATTGTTCGAGCTCGTCGAGAACCCTAAAGTTGAATCTTCTCGACTTCGCTCGAAGAATAAGTTATTTGGATAATTTTTAGCGTTTTTCAACGGTCTCACTTGCCAGAGCTTACTTATATAGATAGATCCAAAAGGCCTTAAGTGCGGGAATTTGGTAAATTGCTAAGTCAGCCGAAGAGAGAACCTTCGTCGTGTAGAAAACATTTGGATCAGTAGATTGCATATTGTTAAAGAAGTAAATCCTTTTGTAGATTCTTCCCTCTGCAAACAACTGGGAAATCGTCTTCGATTCATCGCAAAGTAGAGGAGTTGTGCAGCCAGGCTTTGAGACATTTGTTGTGAAATCAAACTTACTTGGAGTCTTTGAAAAAAGCTCATTATTGCCTACTAAATTCCAGCCCGGATTAAGCTTATATCCATTGTATGTGCCAATTATCATTTGGCCATTGGCCATAACGGTTACAGACCTATCTTGTTCGGAGTTATAGATAAGATAAGAACCGTTTTTTCTAAAAAACTGTGGCTTGGTCTCCCACTTATTATTTGAATAACCATATATCGAAAGACCTTTGAGGCTAAAAGTCGAAGTACTTATCGGATCCATGCTATCGAACATAAACTGAGGAACTGTAATGGTATTCCATCCGTTAGTAAGATTAAAAGTATATGACATCGCATCATTTGTAATACATTTTGGTGGCTGCGGACAACCGTTTAAATTGTTCTGTTGCGTTTCAATTTTCCCGTTCGGGCACCATCCTGGTTTCATAGGCATTAACTGTGGACAGGAATTACTAGTCGCAGTAGTAGTAACAGTCGGGGTCATACTACCCTTTACACAGGTCGGTGGATAAGTACAATCCCCTATTGTTTGACCGGCAACAACTTTTCCATCACTGCACCAGTCCTGAGCTGGTGGTTGCCATTGCGGACAAGAAGATGAAGTATTGGCTGAAATTCCATTTTTGAAAATTAAATAAACTACCGCTAAAAACAGAAGCGTAATAAGCGCAATTACAACTATTAACAATATATTCTTCCGTTTTGCTTTCATACTTTCTTATTAAATTGTAGCAAAGCGAACCTGTGTTTAGCAAATTAAATTCTTGCCACTTGACGTCGATCCGGTTTTGGGGGATCCAAAACCTAAATATAAGTTATTAAATGAAGTGGCAGATTACAGATTAAAAAATATGAATAGCTTTACTAGAAAGCAAAAGGCCCGCCGGGGAGGGCGGACCTGTGCGTAGTCGGGACGTGGGATTTTGCGGGTGGAACGCAAAATTGAATTGTCTCGACTGGAAATGGGGGTCAGGCGGCGACCGCGTTCGGGAAGAAGATCTCGCGATTTTCCTTGGGCTTGAGTGCCGGCGACCCGACGGCACAGTAGGGGCAAACAGCCGGATCGAAGTTGCGGACCTCGTAGCGGAAGAGTGAATCCACGGTAGATCCGCGCACGGACAGCGGGCCAGCAGCCGGGTCAGAGCGATCCACGATCGTGTAGACGATCGGGTAGTAGGTACCGCCCCATCCGGGATTGCCGGCCAGTACCGCCTCCATCGCCTTCTCGCAAGAGCTGGCCGTGGTCATCAGTTCCTCGACGCGCAGAAGACACTCGTAACCCAGGATATTCTCCTGGTCTTCACGCCAGACAATACCACCCTCTATCTTGTCGAGGATAAAGTGCCTGACGCGGAGAATCTCAGCAACGTCACCAGCGAGATCGGTCGAGGAAGTCGGAGCGCCGATTACTCCGTGAATCGGGCCCGCCTGATTTGCACTGAAGCGATCCACAAGCTGCTGGGCCAAGTTCCAACGTACTTCGGGATACCCCTTCATCAGCGATCCGACGTCGAAGAACCCGTTGGAGTGCATAGGCGATGCGAGCTGGGCATGTGATTTCTCTTCGCAGGGCTCTCCATCGTACGTCCACATCAGACCGAGCATCTTCATGATGTGCTCAAACTCAGCCTGACCGAGCGTCATGCCCGGCATGATCTGATCGAGCTGATCCGGTCGTGTGAAAGTCAAAATCGTAGACATATCCTCTCCTCCTCTCTCCACTTCGGGAGAATTGCGTCTATTTGCCGTGCCGCCTAGACGGCGACGATCTGACTGCAGTGCTCCTCGGCAGCCACGCGCATGTCTTCGGCCTCATAGATCCCGCGGCCGACAATGCCGTGGAAGCGATCACCAGCGACTTGGCCAGCATCTGAAATCACGCCACCCTGCTTGATGAAGCCGGGGGCGTACAGATCAAACGGCTCATCTCCGAGTAGCTCTTCGAGCAATTCTCGGCAAGCAGCGACCACGATTGGCTTGTTGCCGGGAACCACGAAGTCGCGCACACCATCTGTGACAGCCAGTTCGAACATGCGCTTCGGAGCGCCGGTCGCGATATACCCGCCCTCGATCTCGTTGAACCCGGGATGGGTCATCTCGCCACCGATGATCGGGACGATCCCGACGTCCTGTAGCGCCTTGGTCCACGCCGTCTGGGTCTCGGGGCCGGTGAACGGGAAGAGGATGGCCGCATCGACCAGCCCCTCCAAGTTCCTGGCGAAGTTGACACCCATATCCGGTATGTCCGTCGCCGCCTTCTGGTGATCGTAGATGATCGGCAGGTCGGACCAATTCCGAACCTCTGCCACAGCTGCTTCTAGACCGACCCTAAGCACACAGCTTCCCGGGCCGTCCACCTTGTAGCCACCGGTCCCCACAACATTGTGGGTCGCTTGAACCAGCTTGCCTAGCTCGGCGATAGTCGCAACATCACAGGCCGGAATGATACTCCTCGGCCGTTTGATAATACCCGACATAGTTTAGCACCAGCTTTCTGCTCGGTTTTCCAACTCTAGGTTGTCTATTTACATCTGCCAACGTCTAGTTCTCGTTTCTCCTCCTTGTCAAAGAATAAGGAATTCCCTGTGTCTTCTAACTTGGAGTGTAACAAAAAAATCTGCCGAAGCAAATCATTACTTTTTAACTTTATGAACTTTAAACTGGATCCCGCATCAAGCGCGGGATGACCCCACTTCGCTGAAGCTACGCGGGGTAAACGAGTACTGTCACTTCTTCCAATCCCCCGTCGTAAACCGGTTTCTCCCTAGCTGATGCCAGTCGTTCGGATCGGCCTTCACAACCGCTTGCGCTAGCTTCTTGGCCGATTTGGTGTAAAAATCTGCTCTTGCAGTTGTTCTAAATTTTCTCCACATTCGCGGAATTTTGCCACCGCGGTACTCCACTTCACGAGTTTCAATATCAATATCCAAATTATCGGCATCTTTGACAATTTTCGCTTCCAGAGTTTTTCGCTCCTCGTATTCTTTAAAAATCTCAACAAATTCTTTGTCGAGCGAGGTTGATTTAAAAATATCTTTTATCGCCAGCATATCATCGCGCTTGGTGTAGCGGCGAGAAAGATAATGGGTGTCGCCGGTTCGGCTCTCAACCAGATCATGAACAAGGGCCATTTTAATTAATTTTCCTGTATCTATATTTTGCTTTCTGTTCCGCCCAGAAAGCTGTTCCATCTTCGCCAAAATAAGTGCTGACCAAATTACACGAAAGGCATGCTCGGCATCGTTCTGAAGTTCGGGCCCGAATAGTTGCTTCCACATCCGATCGACAAACCTAAGCGTCCCCGCTTCAAACAATAGTTCAACATCTCTTTTTAAGCTCATAGCCAAAATGTAACTCGAAATCGCCCCTCAGTCAAATTTATATCGATTTAAACTGGCATAAAATTGACGGCCGTCAATTTTATGCCGACTATAATTTAAACTTTTTCTTTAATAGACGGTCGTCGTCAGTCTCAGCACTTTTTGACCTAAAGAATGAAACATACTTTTCAATTTTTAAATCTTTTCTTAATTTTGCAAGCTCCTCAAACTCAGCAAACGGAGCAATAAAAACGCTTCCTTGAATACCAATAAAACCCTTCCGCTTAAGCAGCGATCTAAAGATATTACGTTGACTTCTCGTCTTTTCTGGAATATCAAAAACTATAATTCTCCACCAGCCATCCCATTTTCCCTTAGTCCAGTCATCACTGATAATTTTCAAAACTCGAACTTTTGCGAGAGATTTTGGTGTAATGAGAAACTGGTTCTCATTTATTTTTTTAATATAGCCGTTTTTTTGCAGACCGCGAAAAGAACTTCTAAACTGCTCATTGGTCATGCGCATATTTTGCGAGAGAATTCGAGCTGATCCAAAACTAAATAAAAAAGCTCCTAGAGAGGATTCTGCTCTGCTTAAATCAAAAATTTCAGAGAGAAGTTTTGCCGAGGAAGAAATTCTATTTTCCATTATCAGTTAATTATACGGCATAAAATTAACGGCCGTCAATTTTATGCCAGAATCTGCAGTTTTTAAAGATTGGCTTAGAAACAAACGTCCCGACGCCGCTGAGCGGGTCGGGACGGAAATACGCTAAAGGCGAATCCGTTGGAGGTGAATCGAGATCACTTTGACGCGACCCTGTTGGGATTCTGTCAGCTGCCTCAGAGCATGAGTCTTGAGTTCTTCTTCGAGCTCTTGGGCCTGATCTTGATCGCGCCCAACTGCAACGAGTAGGAACGGATGTTCGTGGGTGAACAGGTCGTTGAAGCCGTGGTTCGTGGCAATGTCGGTTGCCGTCACCATTTCTGCTATCGCATAATCATGCGGCAAAATGGTGCGGCTGACGATAAACCCGAGCGGCAAGCCTTTGCACGAAGTCATCTGTCCCGTGCCATCGTAATAGGCGCAAAGAGCAATGTGATGCTCGGGCCGCTCCAGCGGCATTTCGACTGCTTTCGTTTTCGCCATCCTGGCGATCTGCTCACTCCAGCGCTTCGCTTCCGCATCCACTTCTTCATCGCTCGGATCCAAAACCCCAGCGCCTTCCACAAGATACTTGCGGACCGCTCCGCAATCGGAGTGATAGCCGACATCAAGCCCAAACTTCTCTACGAGAGCAACGGCTTGCTCTTCGCCCAGAAGTCGTCCCGAACCGGCCAACCGATAACAAGCATACTCGATGCCCTCGTCGATACAGCCAAGCGTCTTGTCTCCAATCTTGGTTGCTTCCGCTAGATCGTATTCGCCCTTTGCGAGACGAGCGATTGCTGCCTGCCCTTGGTCAAACTGTGCTTTCAGCTCCATCATTTCCTCCCTCGAAGTTAACCTAAAAAGCGCCTTACGCGCTTTAATAATTTAGCAAAACTTGCATCAAAAATCAATATTGCAAAGCAACTCCTTAATTTTTGACTTTTAACTTTTGAATTATTTCGTAGGCCCAGCATCCCATACAGAATTCAAAAGCAAATTCCAAAAATGCAAAAAGGGCTAGAACTCCGGCAAAAATCTGCGCCGCCAGAATATAATCGAGCAAATACAAAATGATGACTATGGCAGAAAATATAAAACCCACCTTAGCAGCAAAAAGTTTTGGCGGGGCAAAAATAAGTTTCGGCTCAATTTTGAGAACTTTTAAGAACCAGCTATTTAAGCGGCTAATCGGTGAATAGCGCGGATGAAAAATTGCTTTTAGGAAAAAGTCCAAGAATAAAATATAAGCAGTCCATCGCCAAACGAAAATAAAGAGTATCGCCAAAACCAAAGTCCAAAGAGCATTTAATCTCGCTACTTTGGCATTGACTTGATTTTCGGGACAGTTACATAAACACTTCATTTTTCTATTTTAAATAGTTCTTCGAAACTTTTACGCTTTTTGATCAAGAGCTTACCGGCATCATAGCCAAGCGGCATCACTGCATAAACTTTTTCGTTCTCGGGCAAATTCAAGGCTTCCTCGACATTCCAATGCCCGAGCGTTCCCACCCAGCAGGAGCCGATTTCTTTCTCCGCCGCCGCAAGTTGAAGATGGTCAAGAGCGATGGCGACGTCAGTAATATTGTATTTATTTTCCTCATCAAGTCCGATAGCCAAAACCACCGCCGG
This sequence comes from bacterium, assembly GCA_043823315.1. Lineage (GTDB taxonomy): Bacteria > Patescibacteriota > UBA1384 > UBA1384 > DTJR01 > JBDRAU01. Next base: position 25,228 of record JBDRAU010000029.1, on the reverse strand, counting down.
AGCCGATTTAATGAAAACCATTTCGGTCGCTTTAGCAATTTTCCCAATTGTTTCGCGATTTGCTGTAACTTCAAAACGAAAATCCTGCACGTTAAAAGCGCTCGGCGAAAGCCTGGCACACTCTAAAATATATTTAATATCCTCGTCAGGAATTCTTTTGTTTTGATAAACCCTGACCGAATGCCTCTTCTTAACTAAATCCAAAAAATCCATGGTTCCTCTATTTAATAATATCACAGTAGAGTTATTTTTTTACTCTGGAGTGCCTTATAAATCCCGAGCAGGGGATAATTTCAATTTTTTTCTTCTCAACTTCGTCTAAGATCAAATTAAGTCCAAGCGAGTCGGAAGCGATGTGGCCAGCAATAACAATGTTAACATAGTGCTTGACCGCTTCGAGACGATCTTCGTCAGAAACATGCATTGCAACTTCCGTGCCGACGCCATAGTGTGCCATCCGTTCATAAATTTTTTCACTGCCTTTGCCCGAAGTTCCACCCGTCATTCCGGAGATAACAATTTTACCGCAACGTGATCTTTCGCTCCCCGAAAAAATAACTGGTCCGGCAGAGAGTTCGGTCGCTTTTTTGTACTCGGGAATCTCCTTGAGAGTTTCAACAAGTTCACCAACCCGAGACGGCTTTTTCTTGCTTAAAAAATCCTCAACATATTTCCAAACACAGTTATCTGCTGGAGTGTGAATATTGATCATCGAAATCCCGAGAAGCTCGGCCGCCATCGTCGGATCATAGTGGTTAACCGGCGCAATTCTCCTCGAGACATCCTCCACTTGCTCTCTAACGATACCCTCGGCAATGTTTTCAGGAACACCTGCCTTGGAGTAAACACTGGTTTGAAGATCCATTACTTCGTGAAGATCGGCTAGCGCCTTTCCGGCTGGATGGTGAGCAATGATTAAATCAATCGGCTTGCCCATGCGCTCGAGCTCTTTGGCCAAAAGAACCATACTCGTTGCAGGATCGATTCCGACTAAAACACGTTTAACGCGTTTGTTTTTATCGCCAACTAAAAACCTAGAATCAGAGTAGGGATTAGTAAATCTTTCCTTATCGAATTCTTTTTTCTTTTTTTCGGGAAGATCACTGTAGTCTTTCTTGGCCGATTTCAAGAACTTCTCGACTTCCACTTTTCCCCGCGGGTCGTTTTTAATCCCGATTTTTACCGCCAGATCAAATATCTCTTGTGCTTTCATATATCTCCTAAATAACCTTATCGATGAGACCGTATTTCTTGGCTTCGTCGGCGGTCATGAAGCGATCCCTTTCGGTATCGGCTTCAACCTGTTTTTTACTCTTTCCGGTTTCCCTAGCAAGAATGTCGTTTAATTTATCTTTGATTTTCAAAATTTCCTCGGCATGAATTTGGATATCGGTCGCTTGACCCTCGATCCCACCAAGCGGCTGGTGGATCATCACGCGCGAATTTTTAAGCGAAAACCTCTTACCCTTTTTTCCTCCGGCCAACAAAACTGCCGCACCCGAGGCTGCTTGCCCCACACAAACAGTCGAAACATCGCATTTGACGTGCTTCATTGTGTCGTAAATTGCCAGCGTCGCTGTAACAGATCCACCGGGAGAATTGATATAAAATTTGATATCCTCTTTGTCAGACTCGCTTTGCAAAAACAAAAGTTGTGCAATCACGATATTAGCAACATCGTCATCAACCGGTCCGCCCAGAAAAATGATTCGCTCTTTTAGAAGTCGCGAATAAATATCGTAAGCTCTCTCGCCAAACTGACTCTTCTCGATAACTGTTGGGATTAGATAACTCATATGCTCCTCTGTTTTATTCGAGATTAAATTTAACCACTTTAACGCTTTAAAGTCAAGAAGCAAAGCTCCCTACCCTCTGGTATAATAAATATATGTTCGCATTTTTTTCTGTTACCGACAATGGACTTCAGACACTCAATTCCAACACTTCTTCACTAGAGGATCTGCAAACCAATTTAGTTATATTATTTGTATTAGCCATTCTTGTCGGGCTTTGCAGTTTGCTTTATTATTTTTTTATCAAAAATTCACCCGATCTATCCTTGCGTTTTTTCATCCCCACGATTCAAGGTAAAAAGAAAAATGTTTTTATTGAGATCGAAGATGATCTTGGCCGCCCGCTCAATTTTGCCAAATGTTCCATTTTTAAAGGTGAAAAGTTAATCAAAGAACTCTACAGTAAATCGCCTAACCTTTCGCTTTCCCTCAAGAGCTCCGATCATTATCAGATAACGCTTAACAAATTCGGTTACGAGCCATCCTCAACCGACACCTTTTCTCTAGATAAAGAAAAACTCAAATTCAATCTCACGCTGCGCAGATCCGAAGATATTAAAGAGTCGAGTCTCGCCGTTAAATTCAGCGTCTTAAACCTAACCCTCTCCTTCTCGCTAGCAATTTTATCATTAACACAACTTCTTGTAGCATATTTAAACCTGAATCTATCGCTTCAGCTAACTCTTATCGCCCTGTTCGGCTTTTCGTTGTATCTATCTTTCAGATTTTATCTCGTCATCCGGTCAATCAGAACATACAGTTTCAAAAATAGACCGCTTAGAAGCGAGCAAATTGAAATTTTTTCTAAAGACCATCGATTGCTAAAATCTTCAAAAACCAGTCCCGAGGGAGCCCTAAGGCTTTTCTTTGCTCCGGGGACATACAGGTTTGTTCCCGAAAAACACTCACCCCGAATAGTAAAAATTTTCGATCAAGGTATCGGAAATTTTAAAGTTAAGTTCTAGCTCTACTTAGCGCTTTCGATAAGATAATCGAACACTCTTCTAGTTCCTTCTTTGGAATTTACTTCGATTTTTTCTTTTTTGGCTATCTCGCCAATTGCAACGCCCAGAAGAATGTTTCGCTTGGCTTGTCCAAGTAGATCTTCATCGAATTTTTTTTGCGTAATTTTAAGTGACTCAATATATTTGTCGAGCGTCAGACCTTTTTGGGAGAGGTCGGAAGCCAAAACATTTTTCATTCTTTGGCTTTCACTATCGATAAGACTTTTGGGAATTTCCACTTTTGTGATTTTGATCAGTTGCTCGGAAATTTCAGAAATCTGTTGCCCTCTGGCCTGTTCCTTTTTCTCTCCTTCAAGTCCTTTTTTGATATTCGTCTTGAGCTCATCAATCTTTTTGAGACCGAATCGCTTCAAGAACTCGCCATCGATTTCAGGCAAAATAACTTCGCGAAGTTCCTTGAGCTTGAGCTTAAAATTTACTTTAGCGCTAGCAAACTCTTTGTCCTGAAAATCTTTCGGGAAATTAATATCAAATTGCTTTTCTTCGTCTTTTTTCATACCGACCAGCTTCCCTTCAAACCCCGGGATCATCTTGGTATCACCGATAACCATGGGAAGAGATGGGCTGGTGAGCTTGTCTTTTTTGACGCCTTTTATCGATCCTTCAAATGAAATATCAGCCCAGTCGCCTGTTTTTGCTCCGCGCTCGATCGGATTTAACTTTGACGCTTGGCGGCGCAGATAATCGACAACTTTTTCAACTTCCTCGTTGGTAACTTCTGTAGTTTTTGGGTCTATCTTGCTGACTTTAATTTTTTTGTAATTGCCAATTTTAGCTTCCGGCAAGATATCAAATTCTACTTCAAAAGCTAGATCATTTCCTTCACTCGTTCCATCAAGTTTGGGATGCTTGCTAATTGTAATTGCCGGCTGTGTCACAGGATAAGTTTTGTGCTCTTGAAGCGCCGCGCGATAAGCTTCGTCAATCGCCGACTCCAAGGTAAGATTAGTAAGACGACTTTGTCCTATGGCTTCAATCGTCATAACGCGCGGCGCTTTGCCGGGTCTAAAACCCTGAAGATTTGCTGTTGGCGCCAAACGTTTATAATGAGATTCAAAATATTCTTCGACTTTACTAGCTTCAACAGTAATAGTTAATTTAATTCTGTTTTTTGAAAGTTGTTTTTTTTCTGATTTCATTTTTTGACAATCCTTAAAACTCGCGTCATTGCGAGCCATTAGTATGGCGCGGCAATCTATATCTAGTTTTAGATTACTCCGTTACCACTCGCAATGACAATTATTTTACTTTTGGAATATAACAAAAAAAACCCGATTATTCAACCATGGAAATACCAACGGCTCATATTGAGCCGTTAGAGAAATGGCGCGACCGAAGAACGGCCGCGCCATGATACACATGCGACGGGTAGCCACTAGGCCGCCCACCTGGACTGATCACAGTCGAGACTAGCAAGGTCGGCAAGTGACCGTAGCCCTTGATAGGTCTTTTCCAGCACCCCACCAATCGAGTAGGCTTTGCCACCACGGGCATTGCGATCCCGCAGGCCAGTGAGGTTGTGAAGTACACGGAAGTAGAAGCGTCTCCCCTTGTTACGACTGACAACACCGAGCTCTTCACGGCCCTTGATACGAACGAGCACTGGGTGGTGCATCGCTTCAAGCAGACCCTTGGCCCGCTTCCACGTAATGACCTTCAGATCAAACCTCGTCGTAAAGGCCAGCTCGAGAAACTCGATGTCATCTGGAAACGGCGTTTTTTCTTTTGTACTCGACAAATCAGTCAACTCCCTTCACCCGTAAGCTAGTGTTGGAATTCTGTTCAGGTACGACTAACTAACTCAATAGTAATCAAAAAATCTGGCAAAAGCCAGAGATTATTCGACGAAATTTACTATGTGGGTTCCTAGCGGAATTTATCCCGTGGATTCCTGCTCCCCGATCGGAGTCGAGGACAAGTTCCGCAGGAATGACATATAGGACAGGAACGACACGGAGATGAATTAGCGGCTACAGCATCCTTTTGAAAACACCTCTATCTTATCCCGAGTTCGTTTGGTTATAAGTTCATTTGCAATATTTAGAATCTCTCTTGGATCGGTTTCTTTTTTGAGAGCTTTCTTTAACCCTTCGACGAATGCTTGACGAAGTTCAGTATCGATGTTAATTTTTACAACTCCCTCTGAAATCGCCACTTGATATTCGCGATCAGACCGGTTTGAGCAGCCATGCAAAACAAGCGGTGCTTTAATTGTGTCTTGAATTTTTCCAAGCAGTGTAAAGTCAAGCTGTTCATCAGAAGTCTTTTCGCCGTGAATATTGCCAATCGCGACAGCCAAAATATCGGGCTTAACCTCCTGGTAAAAAACCAGCGCTTCGGCCGGATTGGTTTTGAAATTTTCGCTTGTCACGTAGTCTTCCTTGCCACCGATGTGTCCGATTTCCGCCTCAAACAAAACACCCTTGCGATGTGCTTCCTTGGCTAAATCCTTCGAGAGTTCAATATTTTGATCCATCGGCAGTTTAGATCCGTCAAACATTACCGAGTCAAAACCCAATTTGATCGCTTCGCGAACAAGCGCCAAATCTTGACCGTGATCAAGGTGCAAGAATATTTCCGTCTCGGTTTCTCTTTTTACTTTATTAAATGCAAAAATAACGTTATCAACCCCATAATAATCAATCGTTTTTTCGCTAACCATTAGAATCGCTGGTTTCTTCAGTGATGCTGCCGCACTAGCGATCGCTCGGGATGATTCATAATTAAAAAAATTAAAACCGCCAATGGCGTAATTGTTTTTGAATGCTTCTTTAAAAATCTCTTTTAAACTCATTTGCTGCCCAATAATTTATCGATCACCGGCATTTTTTTGCCTGCTATTAAATCGCTCGTTGCTCCTCCGCCAGTTGAAATAAAATCAAATTGATCTGCCAAGTTTAGCTCGTCAATTACTTCTGCCGTATTTCCGCCGGAAGCTACTTTTTCGGCTTTTAGCTTAACGATAAATCTAGTGATTTCATTTGTTCCATGGACAAATTTCTTGTCCTCCGTAACCCCCAAATTACCATTCCAGAAAATCGTTTTAGCGTTTGATAGAACGCTTTTATAAAGCATGATTGTTTCAGGACCGATATCAAAAACTCCATTTTTAATCGCCTCGGGAATCATTTCAACAATTGCTCCATTCTTATTAATCCCATCCGTAGGAAGATAAATATTTTCAGAAACCGGATGGTTATCAAGTATCCATTCATTGGCAGTCATACCGCCAATCAAGACGGCATCGGCACGCTTAGATAAGGAAGTAATCACCCCAAGCTTATCCTCAATTTTAGCTCCGCCTATAATGGCGATAAAAGGATGTTCTGGATTGTAAAGAATTTTGTAGAGGGCATTGATTTCTTTTTCAACCAAAAGACCGACAAAAACAGGTAGCTCGTCGCAAATCGCCATCATTGAGGCATGTTGGCGATGGATGTTTGCAAATGCATCTTGCACCAAGCAATCTCCAAGCTTAGCAATTTCTTTGGCGAATTCCTTTGAATTTTTCTCTTCTCCTTTGTCGAAGCGCAGGTTCTCAAAAACCCTAACGTTTGGGAGGATTTGATAAAAAGTATCAAGAGCAGGACTATCGCTTTTGTTGTGTTTTACTTCGATTCCCCCCTTCGCTCTAAGCAATTTTGAAAGAGCCCTAGCTATAATCTTTGTCGAGAATTTATCTTCTTTTTTCTGCGGACGGCCAAAGTGAGTGATGATATTTACTTCCTTCGCCCCACGCTCGATCACTTTTTTGATGGTAGGAACGGCCGAATTAATTCTACGTAGATCTTCTATGGTAGCATTTTCGATAGGAACATTTAGGTCAACGCGCACCAAAACTCTCTTGTCCCTAAAATCCACTCGGCGCAATGTCTTGTGCGGAGGAACCCGAAGTATCCTTCTGAAATTATCCACCCTTAACCTCGCTGGTAATTTTACAAATTTTCGAAAATTCTCTTGCGTTTAAGCTCGATCCGCCGACAAGAAGCCCATCGATATTCGGCTGTCTCATAAACTCCTCAGTATTTTCACTTGTAGTCGAACCACCGTAAAGAATCTTAATTTTTTCCGCCTGATCACCAAATTTTCTTTCAAGATGACTTTTTATAATATAGCAGACAGATGAACAATATGCCCCCGAGGCAGCATTATCTGATCCAATCGCCCAAATCGGCTCATAAACAACTATTACCTTTTCTAGTTCAGAAATTCCACTCAAACACTTTGAGACAGAATCCAAGATTCCTCCGCTTGAGCTCATTCTTTTTACTTCGTAGTCAAAATGATCCTCGAGATGAAACTTCTCACTCTCTCCAATGCAAACAATCGGTGTTATTCCGCTTTTAAGCGCTGATTCAATCTTTTTGTTAACCATCTCGTCGGTTTCGCCAAAATGCTCTCGTCGTTCAGAATGACCCAAGACAACATAATCGCATAGACCCTTAATCATTTTTGCAGAAATTTCTCCTGTAAATTCCCCTTCATCTGCAAAATAAATATTCTGACAAGCTAAGTGGAAATTTTTGCGTTTAATGTGCAAATGCTCGAGAACCGGATAGATAAAAATTGAAGGCGGAGCAAGAACAATGTCAATATTTTTGTAATTTCTAGTATTTTTATAAACGGAGCCCGATATAACCAAAGAATCAGACAGGGTCGCATTCATCTTCCAGTTTGCAACAATAGTCGCCTTTATCAAAAAATCCCCCTTTTAAATAAGAGATACGACGTCTTTAAAAGTCACCAGCAGTATCAATACTATCAATAAAATAAATCCAACCGTATGAAGAACCGACTCTATTTCGCTTCTCATTACTTGCTTCCTGAATACTCCCTCTAGGAATATTATCAGCGCCCGGCTTCCGTCAAGTCCCGGAAATGGCAAGATATTTATAATGGCCAAATTAATCGACAAGAGCGCCGCGAGCTGAACAATGTATATGAATCCAAGCGAAACTGCCTGACCGGTAATATGAAATATCCCGACCGGACCGGCGATTGACTCACCGACTTTTCCAGTTTTGAATATCCCCGCTACGATCATATATAAAGCAACTGCCACGTTTTTACTGGTTAATACCATGTCTTTAAAACCATAATAAATTGCCGAAAAAAACGGGAGTTTCACACTGGGAATGTCAACGAGGCCGACACCTATCGGAGCATCGATATTAGAAGAAACCTTGATCTTCTTATCGAGTTTTTCGCCCCCCCTATTAACACTCAAGGAGATTTCGTTATTTAAATTTTCTTTTGTATAGTCGGCAAAATCATTAATATCTTTGAATCCGAAAATTACATCACCCTCTTTAATACCAGCACTCTTAGCCGGCGAATCTTCATTTACTTGGGCCACTACTACTTCATTTACTTTTGAAGGAAATTCGTCGGGATTAACTGAAATTGGAGACATTCCAATCCCATAGCCTAAAGATAAAAGCAATCCCCCCAGGATGAAGTTCATCGCTACCCCGGCGACAACGATCATAATCCGAAAACGTGCTTTCTTTTTCGAAAAAGAGCGTGACGAACTACTATCCTCATCTTCACCAAGCATTTTTACATATCCGCCGACTGGGAAAAGATTGATACAATACTTGGTCTCACCGCGCTTCCGGCAAACAAGACGTGGCGGAAAACCAAAAGCAAATTCCTCTACTTTAACTCCTGAAAGTTTAGCCAACACAAAATGGCCTGCTTCATGAACAAAAATCAGAAGTCCAAGTATAATCAAAAAAACTAGCAGTGTCAGAGCAAACATTATATTGATTTAATTTCTTTTTCTTTATCGAGGAATATTTCTTCGATCTGTTTGTTAAATTCGCCAATAATCTTATTGATTTCGTCTTCGGCAGAATACTTATCATCCTCGGTTATTTTGCCACTTTTTTGCAGTTTCTGAATTTCCTCCCAAGCCTCGCCTCTTACATTTCTAAGAGCAATCCTGGCTTCTTCGGCTTTTTTTGAAATATTTCTAACGAGCTCTCCCCGTCTTTCTTCGGTCATAGGAGGAAGTGAAATTCTAATAAGCTGGCCGTCATTAACCGGTGAAAGATTTAGATCGGAATTTCTGATCGCCAGCTCGATATCACCAAGCGAATTCTTATCCCACGGTTGGATAACGATCTGCGCAGCGTCCGGAGTTTGAATATTTGCCATCTGCTTTAGGGGAGTGTTTTGACCATAGTAACTGACAATAATATTTTCTACTATTCCGCTCGACGCTCTACCCGTTCTGATACTTTTAAAATCTTCTTCGAGCTTATTACGAACCTGCTCGAATTTCTGTTTCATAATTTTAATTTCTGTCTGATACATAAATTTACCTCGTAATATTTAGATATATCCTATCATCATTCTATCCTTAAGTATCAGTTTTGCAACTGAAAAATGCGTTGAAAAACCATCTTATTGTTCGAGTTTATCGAGAACTATCATGTTTTTGGCTTCTCGACCTGCCTGCCGGTAGGCAGGCTTCGCTCGAAGAATAATGAATCTGGGTGTATTTTCAAAATTTTGCAAAAGTTTCTAAATTAATAATTAATTAATTTATGAGAGTTCCTACTTTTTCTCCTTGCAAGGCTTTCAAAATAGATCCACTATCAAAACTAGTAACGATAATTTTTAAATTATGCTCCTTGGCAATCTCTACTGCCGAGCGATCAAGCACCTTTAAGTCCCTATCCAAAGTTTCGTCATATGAAATTTTTTCGAACTTTTTAGCATCGGGATTTGTTCTTGGGTCATCGGAATACACGCCATCTATCGTTGACGCCTTGATCATTAGATCGCATTTTAAATCGATTGCTCTTTGAACCCCTGCGGTGTCATTTGTAAAATACGGTTTACCATTTCCCGCCGTTGAAATTACAATCAATCCCTCTTCTAGTTTTTTTTGAGCTTCCTTGGCATTAAATTTTTCTGCCAGCCCTTCAACCCCAAACGAGGAATAAGTTACAACCGGCTCTTTCATTTTATTTAAAACCGCTTGAAGCGCGAGTGAATTCATAAGTGTTGCTACCATTCCGATATAATCTGCCGCCTCTCGCTCAATCTCTTTTTGTTTGGCTCCCCTAAACAAATTTCCAGCACCGTTTACCAGAACAACCTGTGCTCCTTCTTTTTTTATTTTGACCATGAGTTCGGCAATTTTTTGAACTTTTGTAAAATTAAAAAGTTTGTTTTCCTCACCACCAAAAGCTTCTCCTGATATTTTCAGAAGAACTCTTTTGTATTTTAGATTCATATATTTTACTCCTGAGTTCCACCCTCAGAAGCACCTAGTGAAAATTTAGTGAATCTTTCAACCTTGATGTTCTCGCCGATTTTACCAATTGCTTCTTTGACAAGATCATCAATTGTCTGCGACGGATCTTTGAAATATTCTTCTTTAAGTAAATCTTCAACGGTTTTCGACTCGGATTGTGCAACCTGAAGTGCAATTTCGTGAACAAGCTTTTTGAAGTCTTCATTACGGGCCACAAAATCAGTTTCACAATTAACTTCAACCAGCACTCCGATTTTACCCATGTGAATATAACTGTCGATCAGTCCTTGGGCAGTCGCTCTATCAGATTTTTTTTGAGCAATTTTGACTCCTCGAGTTTTCAAAATTTCTTCAGCGCGCTTAACATCTCCCTTCGCTTCATCGAGAGCTTTTTTGACATCCATAACCCCTGCACTGGTTTTTTCTCTAAGCTTCTTTATCTCTTCCATGATTACAATTAGGCAGCTTTCTTTTTATCTTTAGATTTATTTTCCTCTTTAGCAATCGCCTTTTCCACTCTTTCCTCAACCTTTGTTTCTTCCTTTACTCGCGGTATGTAATTTTCCTTGATTTCTTTGGCGATAAGACCCAAGACTAAATCAACACTCGAAGTTGAATCGTCATTTGAAACGATCGGATAATCGATTATTCTTGGATTGGTATTTGTATCGCAAATCGCAATAACCGGAATTTTCTTGTTTTGGGCTTCTTTGATTGCTATTGATTCCTTGCTGGCATCAACCGCAATAAGCACATCCGGCATTTTCTCTAATTTCTTGAGTCCGCCAAAGATAAGTTCTGATTTTCTCAAATCTTTGTCGATCTTTAATCTCTCTTTTTTAGTCAGATGCTCAAACTTTCCCTCTGCTAAATCCTCTTCGGTCTTGACCATTTTCTTGATGCTTTTAAATACAATCTCAAAGTTTGTGAGAAGTCCGCCAGGCCAACGCTCGATGACATATGGCATCTCAAGCTCTTTGGCGTATTTTTTGACTGCCTCTTGGGCTTGCAATTTAGTCCCAACAAATAGAAAAACCGCTCCCTCTTGAGCTCGCTTTGATATAAAGCTCAAACTGTCGTTGATAAGTTTTTGAGTTTTCTCTAAATCAATAACTGCTATTCTGTTTTTGAAAGCATAAATATACTCGCTTGATCGAGCATCCGTTCTTGACCTCTGATGACCAAAATGCGCGCCCGCTTTAAACAATTCCTTGATATCGGCTTTATCTGCCATAAAAAAATCCTTCGCTCCGCGAATTGCGTTCCCGGTCAGGAAGCGATTCCGGAAGTCCCGTCACTTTGAAACCTACCTGCCTGCCGTCAGGCAGGTTTTCAGATTTCTTACCTGCCCGTAATCGCTAAGCGATAGCTTATGCAGGCGGGAATTAAGAATACTGAAAAAGGTTGAAAAGTGACTGGGATATTTATTTGTCTTCAATATTAAACCCTAAAATATAAAAAAAATCAAGAGCATATACAGATTTAGCTCTTGATCCTATCTAGCTAGTATGATATGATTTAAATCATGAAAAAAGATATCCATCCAAAATATCATTCAAACGCCAAAGTTAAGTGCTCGTGCGGCGTTGCCTTTGAAGTTGGCTCAACTGAACCGGAAATAAAAGTCGAGATTTGCTCTGCTTGTCACCCGCTTTATACCGGTAACAAAAAACTGGTTGACACAGCAGGCCGAGTTGACCGATTCCAAGCCCGACTCAAAAAATCAGAAGAAATGAAAAAGCAAGCCGAAGAGAGAGCCCAAAGGGCTAAATCGAAAGAAGACGAAGCTCCGACGAGTGAGACTGTCGGAGTCCCGACTGGCTCCTCCGACCAGAGCGTCGGAGAAAACGTCGGGAAAACTCCTGAAGAAGAAACTAAAGAGAGCTAACAGAGCTGTTGTCATTTCGAGCAGGTTTGGGGACATAAACCAAACTGGGTCGAAATGACAATTTTTTGTTATGATGAAAACAATGAATCCAAAAATTAAAGAGCTTCAAAAATATCAAGAAATGCTCAAAACTAATCAGGATCCTGATTTCCGTCTTTTAATTGAAGAAGAAATAAATCAGTTAATTTCCCAAATTATTCCCGATGAAAAAGAAGATCACTCAAATGCTATCATTGAAATTCGCGCCGGAACAGGCGGGGAAGAAGCGGAACTTTTTGCCGGAGAGCTTGCCAGAATGTATATGCGCTTTGCGGAAAAAACCACTTGGCGTTTAACGATCAATAACAAGAAAGATAATTCCATCGGGGGACTTAAGGATTTTACTGCTACCGTTTCTGGCCCCAATGCCTACGGAACACTCAAATACGAAGCGGGCGTTCATCGCGTTCAGAGGGTTCCCAAAACGGAAAAGCAGGGGAGAGTTCATACTTCCGCTGCTACCGTCGTCGTTATGCCTGAAATCGAAGAAAAAGAAGTAGAAATACGATCGGAAGATTTGAAGATTGATGTTTACCGCTCTGGCGGACACGGGGGCCAATCAGTCAATACTACCGACTCTGCGGTTAGAATCACTCACCTGCCAAGTGGAATTGTTGTAACTTGCCAAGACGAAAGAAGTCAGCTGAAGAATAAAGAGAAGGCGATGGGGGTACTGCGAGCCAAAATATGGCAATCAGAAAAGGACAAAAAACAATCAAGCGAAAAAGAACTTCGCCTCTCAATGGTTAAATCGGGAGACCGCTCTGACAAGATTAGAACCTACAATTATCCGCAAGACAGAATCACTGATCACCGCATCCCAAAGAGCTGGAACAATATGCAAAAGATTCTCGACGGCAATATCGAGATAATAATCGACGAGCTCAAGAAAGTTGAAAAGGAGCAGGCGATAGAGACAATTTTGAAACCCGATGCAAATTAAATATTGTGATCTAAAAAAATCATCCCCTCTTCCTGCGGAAAAATTTGATTTTTTAGCAGGGGAGTCGCTAAATTTTTCCCGCGAAAAACTCTTCATGATCTCAAGCTCGCTCGAGCTTTCGGCAAATCAAATTAAAAAAATTAAAAAAAATCAGGCCCTAGCTCTCGCCGGCACTCCCCCGGAATATATTTTCAAGAAAGCTTACTTTGCGGGGAATAAATTTTACGTTGATGAGAACGTCCTCATCCCCCGCCCCGAGACAGAGATATTGATTCAGGAGGCAATTGGCTTTCTAAACAAAGCCACAGAGCGTTTGTCATCGCGAGTGTTAGCGAAGCGATCTCATCTGAAAGATTGCCGCGGCCATCATCAGGTTTGCGTTCCACCCGCAAACCGCGCAATGACAGATAAGATCTCGATCCTAGATCTAGGCACTGGTTGTGGCTGTATTGCTATAACTCTAAAAAAGCTTTTTCCTAAAGCCGATTTGACCGCCAGCGACGTTTTAAACAATGCTTTAAAAATTGCCAAGAAAAATGCTAAAAATCATAAGGTACAGATTGAATTTATTCAAAGTGATCTCTTTCAAGAAATAAATGGTCAATATGATCTAATTTTGGCTAATTTACCTTACGTAGACGAAAAGGACGCTTTGGTAAGTAAGCTCGCTGACCCTGAGATTGCTCTTGACGGCGGCAAGGATGGATTTGAATTAATCGAAAAGTTCCTCTTAAAACTCCCGAACCATTTAGACCAAAATGGAATGGCAGTTTTGGAGATTGGTTATAATCAGGAAAAGTTGATAAAAAAATGCACGAAAAACATTGGACTTAAGTGCAAAATTAAAAACGATCTAAATAATTTCGCCAGAATCGCCCTAATATCGAAAAAGTAGATTCATTTTTTTCTTCGACCTTATGGAGAAGTTCTGCGAGTTCTCGACAAGCTCGAACAGTAAAGATCAGAGCAACACAAGGGTTACGATGAAACTTCACCGAGCTTGAGCTTGATGGTTGTTTGATTGTTGTCGCGCATGATGAGAATGTTTATTTCATCGCCGGGACTATATTTTGACAAGATTGAAGGCAGGGATTTATTTTCGTTTATCTCTTCATTATTGACTTTCAAAATCACATCGCCCTGTTTAATACCCGCCTTTTCTGCAGGCGAATCAGATATTACAGCGGCGATACCTCTAGTTGGATCACCGTAAACCAGCGCTCCCTTGGCATCTTTTAATCCCTTGACCGCAGCAATTTTCTGATCAACGGCAACCGTTACAACTCCGATATATGGCCTCACGATCTTTCCATTTTTCTTGATTGAATCAATAGCGAGCCGCAGTGAATTGATCGGAAGCGCAAACCCAAGCCCCTCCGCCTGACCCTTTGACGCCGTAGCGGTATTCATACCGATGACCTGACCCTTTAAGTTAACTAGCGGTCCGCCGGAATTACCCTCATTGATCGCTGCATCTGTCTGCAAGAGTCCGTAAAGATTTTCGCCTGCGCCGCTTCCATCACTTGCTGTAATGGATCGCTCTTTTCCGGAAATAATCCCTGTGGTAACCGTGTTCTGAAATTCGCCCAGCGCGTTCCCGATTGCAATTACCCTCTGGCCAATCTCCAGATCGTCAGAATTACCAAACTCAACTGTAGGTAAGTTGCTTGCATCGATTTTTAATATTGCAAAGTCGTTGATAGGATCGATCGCTTTAACTTTGGCATCGTATTTTTTACCATCTTGAGTGATAACTGTGTAGCTTGCCCCTTCGATGTTGGCCACATGCTTATTGGTTGCAACCAATCCGTCAGATGTAATTATAAATCCGCTTCCCCCGCCCTGTTGTTGTTGAACTTCGCCCGCACCAAAAGCAAATGGATCAAAGACCTGAACGTCCTTTGTGAAGACAACTGATACAACCGAAGAGGAAACTTTTTTAACTGATGAGATAACCGCCGAATCTTCTTTAACCGAAATACTTTCGACTTTTTCACTCGTAGGAAAAGTAATCGCTCCATCGCTTGAAGTGATTCCCAAGCTTTTTTGCAAGCTTGTCGATGTTGCCAGTAGTGCCATCCCCCCCACGCCTCCGACAATTCCCGACAAGAAACTGACAATTATTAAAAAACTAATTAGCGACTTGTTTTGACCATCGGTCATTTTCTTCCTCCTGAATAAAATTATACCAAAAAAACTTAAAACGGGCTTTGAGAAGTTACTCCCCGTCTTCGTCAGAATTCACCTTATAGATAGCTGCAATTTTACCAAGCTGAAATGAAATAATAACCGCAAGAAGCGTCACCAGCAGAGCGTAAATAAACTGGGATACTAAGGTCGAACCGGTGGCAATGTATTTATCTATCGCCCCTTTAACTACTTCATTCCACGCAAAAGCCGCTACAAGTCCAAAAGCAGTTGTTAGAAGCGTCGTCAGCGTTTCCACAAACTGCGCGTTAAACTCACGCGCTAATCTAGCTCTTCGGGACAATTTTGGTTTTTCTTTTTCCTCTTCTTTTGCCATTGTTATTCCTTGATCTTCTCAATTATTTTTTCACGAATTAGACCTGGGTTTGCTTTGCCTTTTGAGAGTTTCATCGCCTCTCCAATTAAAAACCCGATCACTTCTGTTTTTCCGGACTTATATCTTAAAACCGCTTCATTATTTTTTCGTAGAACTTCCTCAACGATTGCTTCAATATCAGTTGAGTCTTCCTCGTAAAATTCACTCGGCAATTTTCCTTGATCTTGAGCTTCGCTAATAAGCGACCTTAAGATATTTGAAGGAATTCCTTTCTCAAGCAAAACAGCCAAATCCTCAAGCTGCTCAGCCGAAAACTCCCGAGTCGTCTTCTCGTTGATTAAAGTTTTAATTAATTTATGGCTAATGCTAACACCTTTCTCTTTGAGCAAATATATCTGACTTAATATTTTTTTATCTCGCATTACAACTTTTGCAGTTTGCTCATCAAGTCCAATCTCCTCGAGTTCAGATCTCGAGCGAGAGGGTAATTTACCGAGCTCGCTTTTAATTTTTTCCAAATCAAATAACTCATGAAGTTCAATCGGTGGAATGTCAGGCTCCGGAAAATAGCGATAATCCTTCGACTCTTCTTTTTCTCGAAGCTGGTATGTTTTATTATTTTTAGAATCAAATCCGCGCGTAACTTTTGTTTGCTTTTCGGGCCACGAATCGAAATCTTCCCTTAATCTTTTTTCTTCGATCTCGAGCGCTTTCTCAACAAACTTAAAAGAGTTAAGATTTTTTATTTCCACAATTGGTGAACTTTTCCCTTTACCCTTTTCACTTTTAACTATCGATATGTTGGCATCGCACCTCAAGTGTCCTTTTTCCATATCGGCATCCGATACTCCAATCGAACGCAAAAGTTCTCGCAATTCTTTCATAAATTCTTTCGCTTGAGCAGAACTCTCTATGTCGGGCTCTGTAACTATTTCGGCAAGCGGAGTGCCGGCGCGATTTAAGTCAACATATGATTTGCCGCCATTGGGATGAACGAGTTTTCCCGCGTCTTCCTCTAGATGAACCCTGTTAATCCTGATTTTCTTGCCGTCAATTTCAAGTTCACCACCCTCGCAAAATGGTTTTTGGTACTGACTTATTTGATACCCCTTAGGCAAGTCGGGATAAAAGTAATGCTTGCGATCAAACCAGCTAAGTTTTGCAAGCTTTGAAGAAAGTGCCAAACCTATTTTACAGACATGTTCTATGGCCTGATTATTTGCAACCGGCAAAGTTCCCGGCAGCCCTAAACAAATTGGACAAACCAGAGTATTTGGAGCTTTACCCTCAGCATCGTTAGAGCACGAACAAAACATCTTGCTTTCGGTGTTTAATTGAGCATGAATCTCAAGTCCTATAATGGTTTTGAAATTATTCATCCTTAAATGCTCCAAGTGTTATGAGATACTTCTTCATCTTCCAAATCGCCTCTACAGAATACTGCGGATTGACAGTATAATCATCTTCGTGAATTAACTGGTTGCGTAGTTTATGTGCATCCCACATATCCTGATAGATCCTTCGAGGAATTAGTTTTTCCGTTCTGCGCAGACGATCAGCCATACTTTCTCCCTGAAGTCCCGCTCTCTTTAGTACCGTATCAACTAACTTATCAGCTTCAATAACGGAATATTTTGAGTCCAGTTCCTCAATCTCGCCCCATCTTCTCTCCAATTCGCCTTCTGGAAAAACAGAAAAGCTCATTTTGGAAAAAAGTTTTCCAACTAATGCCTCTACCCCTTTTTCAAGAAACGATAGGATGTTCGGTCCCTGATTGTTTTGTTTTTTATTACTCATAATTGCGGTTTTCTGTCTAATTTAAGTTCCTGCTCGATCGTGAATGCAGTATCAAAAATTATCTGCTCCTGAAGTTGCGGGGCAATAATTTGCAATCCGACTGGTAAGTTTTTACCGTCTCTTTCTACAAAACCAACTGGTAGGGACATCGCTGGAATACCAGCCGGGTTAATCGGAGCGGTAAAAATATCGCTTAAATACATCTGGATCGGATCATCAGTTTTCTCACCGATTTTAAATGCAGGAGTCGGGGAGACGGGCCCTAAAATTACATCAACTTTTTTAAACGCTTCATTGAAATCATTTTTAACCAGTGTTCTAAGCTTCATCGCTCTGCGATAGTAGGCATCATAGTAGCCGGCTGACAAAACATAAGTTCCGAGCATTATCCTCCTTTTAGCCTCATCGCCAAAGCCCTTTCCCCTTGAAGAAAAATATACTTGATTAAGAGATTGATCTGGGTTTTCACGCAGTGTCGAAAAACCATATTTAATTCCATCATAGCGCGCCAAATTTGAACTTACTTCGGCCGGCTGAATAATATAATAAAGTGAAATTGCATAATCAGTAGAAGGTAAGGAAATATCAATAATTTCTGCACCTGCTTTTTTTAATACATCAATGGCTTTGTTAAGCTCTTTTAAAACATCTTCGTCAGTGCCTTTGGCGAAATACTCCTTGGGTATACCGACTTTAAGTTTGCTCACTTTCTTCATCTCGGTTAAATATTTTGGCACCGGTTCATTCAAAGTAGTGGAGTCCAGTTCATCAGCTCCGGCGATTGCTTCCAGGATAATTGCACAATCTTTGACTGACTTCGTGATAGGCCCGACAACATCCAGAGAAGATGCCATTGCAATCACGCCATATCTAGATACACGACCGTAGGTTGGTTTAAGGCCAACGACACCGCATAAGCTGGCTGGCTGACGAATTGATCCTCCGGTATCGGTACCAAGCGCCCCGATACATTCATCGGCCGCAACTGCGGCAGCCGAACCTCCGGAAGAACCTCCGGGAATTCGTTCAAGATCCCAAGGATTCTTGGTAGTAAAAAAATCGGAGTTCTCCGTTGATGATCCGTGAGCAAAAGCATCTTGATTGGTCTTACCGATAATTATTGCTCCTGCTTTTTTCAATTTATTTGTGACAGTTGCATCATATGGAGATATAAATCCCTTTAAAATATTCGATCCGGCGGTAGTTTCATAACCCCTAACACAGATTAAATCTTTAAGAGCAATTGGAATACCATCAAGTTCGCCAATTGTTTTACCGCTCTTTCTTCTTTCGTCAGATCTTTTTGCTTCTTCAAGCGCCTCTTCTTCAAAGACATTAATATAAGATTTTACTTTATCATCAACCGACTCGATTCTCTCTAGCACTGACTTTGTTAAATCAACCGAAGTTAACTCGCCTTTTACGAGTTTTTCGCTAGCCTCAGAAATTGTTAGCTGATACGGTTTCATGTTTGTTATATTAAACTTACCGTGTCATCCTCGAGCCGGAAGAATTCCGACAACTTGTCCCGCACTTGATGCGGGATCGGGGATCTAGATTCCGCGTCAAGCGCGGAATGACAATAATAATTTGGTTTTTCATTTAATTACCTTCGGAACTACAATGTTTGTGCCGTCCTTGATCGGAACATTTTGAAGAAGTTCGCCTGTATCACATGGCACAGTTGCCTGCCCTGAGCTTGCCTGCAGTAAGCCCGCCTGCGGTGAGTTTGTCGAACCCGTCGAATCTGTCGAAGGGTCACACTTAACCATATCTTCCCGAGTAACACTTTTGAGTCCCGTCACCTGTGAGGTCTCTTCGACCCCTTCAACATCAATACTTTTCACTTCATCAAAAAGCTTCAAAATATCTTCAAGTTGTTTTTGAAATTTAACAAGCTGATCCTCGTTAAGATCCAGTCTCGCTAACTTCGCTACAGCTAAAACTTCATCTTTAGAAAGCATTTAACCTCTGCTTCCCGCCTGCACTTTGTCGTTTAGAGTGCAACCGAGAAATCTTTATTCCTTCTCAATCTTAGCACTTCAAGGTTAAATCGGCAATATCTACTCCTATCATCTCGACTAAGCAACGCGAATGGAGAGATCTAGACCATACTCTTTTGATAAACCCGAAGGGTCCCCCTCAGGACAGTCCCCGCCCATTCGATTAAGTTTATACTGAGCTTGCCGAATGTACTCAGGATGAAAAATGTTATTTATATTACGCTCCCTTGATAACATTCCCCACAATAGACCTTTTCTTTCCTCTCCGGTTCAAATGTTGTTTCAAATTCAACCTTGCATTGCCCGTTATGGCCATGACCTTCTTCTTCGCACATACACTGACGATGATACAGATTCATCTTGTTGAACATATTGAGCCGCTCCCTGTACCGTACGTCCGGATGTTTGCGCGGTAATTGCAGTTTGTTTTTAATATATTGGACCATCTCTTGTGGGATGATTTTAAACAACTTTCCCGACACTTCGCACTTGATTATTCCCCTTATGCATTTCTCAATTTCCTTGTCAGCTTTTGGATCGTGCTCGACATCATATTCCTTTATATCCTTCGGTTCATAATATGGCCCATCATACTTCATCGAATAATCTTTATCCTGCCAATCAAACCCCTCTTTTTTAGCTTCATCCCTTTTAAGAGGAAAGTGCTCCATCGCGTTCGATTCGTTGTATGCAAATGGGCTAATCGAAGCAGGGAAAAATTCTCCCCATTCACCACGCTTTATCATGCTGGTAATAATCCGAGCCACCTCTTTCTCGTATTCCTCTTTTGTATATTGCTTGTTAAAAATACAATACTGTTTTTTATTTAAACTCACACAACCAAAGAGATCGTTGCTGCTGGTGCAGTTGTAGCAATAGTAAGAGTTACGAACAAGGTCACAGGAGGTAAAAAATGCACTGCCATAGGGTTTAGTGGAGGACGCAATTTCGTACGAAAGCTCTCCTGTACCAGTCGACAAAATATCCATAACATCTTTCATGTTAGCGATTATATAGACGTATCGTGCATTCTCACTCGCATAACAGTAATAACTGTCTTTGACGCTTTTGGAGTTCAACAAGATATCACCAGTACAATCTTCCTTACTGGCTATAACCGTCACATACTTGTACGGAAACTTTAGTTTGTGTTTCTCGAATTCTTTTTGCGCTTTTTTTATCCCCTCGTAGGAATATAGATATTCCTCAATCTTCTTAAAGTATTCGTCTTTGTCTAATCGCTTATTAAAAAAATAATATTTCTTATACCTTAGGTTTGTCGAGCCAAAACAATGATCGCACCCAACGCAGTCATTCAAGAAATAACAGTCCTTGCACATGTGGCAGTTATATAAATATTGGCAATTAAAACAGGCCACCGAAAAAACGCTGTTATGAACTTTTTCGGAAAACCCAACTCCCCAGCAGTCGGTCATGTCGTTTCCGTGGATGCAACTATTACAATGAAAACAATTTCTATTGTCGTTGCCTCCGGTACAAAGATAAGAATCAACACTATTGATTTCCTGATTGCAGTAGCCACAGTTTTCACAATTTGTAGAAAAAAGATTTAAGAGATATGTACTGTGTATGAGATCATTAAATTGTTCAAAAAAAGATTTATCAGAATTATAATCGCGGCCGCTTTCAAGCTGATCCCATTTGTCTGACCAAAAACATTCTGGGCATATAACTTTAAATTTCTTGTCCAGCGAATAAACGGACACGATTTCTTTTTCGCAGAGCGAACATTTATTGTTATAAAGCTTCCTTTCATTTCTCCAGACCATTCTCCTAATCAATCGACACTGCGGACAAAGCTGCGGAGATGGAATATCAAAAATTTTCCCATCAAATGTCGGGCTAATTTTTTTGTAAAATTCCAGGTCGCTGTCTTCAACCTCAAATTTTTTCTCACACTGTTTACATTTTTTCGTTTCGACCATTCTTAATTCCTGATTCTTTATTCTTAATTCTAAATGACGATCTTTTGATAACAACTCTCGCAGTAAACAATCTCTGGATCCTTTTGAGTATATATTGTCTTAAATTTATTATCACAATTTTTGTTCATACATTTTCTTTCATAAAGCTTTGTCCTGGAAAATTCTTTCATTTTTCTGTTGTATCTGCAATCAGGACATTCACTCGGAATAGCTACCTTCAAGATTTTATAAAGGCGCAATTCCTGAGGAATAATTCTATAATCCTTCGAACAATTTTCGCAAGTTAAAACTTCCTCCAAAATTGATTCGTTAATTTTGGCAATATTTTTCTCTAGTTTTTTAGAAGTTTTTTTCGAAACTACTGACTGCTCATCATCATGCCACGGATATCCGAGTTTTCTAGCTTGTGCTTTGTCGAGAGGAAAATAATCCTGAGCCAAAGTATGGTTATATGGAAACGGAGAATTGGTAGATGGAAAGTTCTCGCCCCACTCACCAGTTTTTTTCATATGATCAATGATTCTGTTCTTCAACTTGTTATACTCTTCTTTCGAATACTGTTTATTAAAGATGCAGAACTGTTGATTTTTGAGTCCCACACACCCAAAACAATTCTCACAATTACTTATCGAATCACAATAGTAAACGTATTTTGAGAACTTGCAGAAATTCACGAATGCACTCATGTATCCTGCTGTTGTTGCTTGCATTTCGTAGATCAGTTCCGATCCCGCCCCCGACATATTACAGTCCATGACTTCCTTAGCTTGAGCTCCGGTCATATGACAATTACAGCTGTCTTCTGCACCTTGCGCCAAAACTCCAAAACAATTATGGCAATTCTTTCCATTATAAATATAATCACCATCGCAATTCTGACTGTTTATAATATGCGCATAACGGGTCGGCTGAGTTAACTTCCATTTATCAAATTTTTCCTTTTCATCTTTAAACCCATCTTTTTCAATTCTATCTTTCAATTTTTCATATTCTTCTTTTGTGGATTTTTTATTATAAATATAATACTTTTTATTGGCCAAATTTTTACAACCAATACAATTTTGACAATTATTACAATCCTCAATCAAATAACACTCCGTACATTGATTACAGTTTTTGCAATAGAAACACTTGTACGAGTTCAGACAATGTATGCATTCATAAACAAGTTCACTATTCATTGGAAGCAGACAATCAATTGATTCGCGCGACATCATGGCCCAAGTAGAATAGTAAACATTTTCACATCCAAAACACGCGAAGGCCAAATAACAATCTTTATTGTTCATCCCAAAAGTTGTGTATTCGCAGTTTTCGCTTGTTCCATCTTGATGCATTCCTCTGCGGGGTACATCAAGTTGAAGCTCTTTAAACTGTTCAAAGAAAGGTCTTGAAAAATCAAAATCACGGCCATAGTCCATCGCATCCCATTTATCGGACCACCAAATATCTTCTTTATATACTTTGTGCTTTGAGTCTGGCGTATAGAGTGAAACTATTTCCTTGCCAGTGAAATCACATTTTCTTTTGAAAAGCTTACTTTGGTTTCTCATCACCCATCGTCTCTGTGAACGACATGTTGGACAGAGTTTCGGCTCTGGCAAATCCATT
Source organism: bacterium (assembly GCA_043823315.1). GTDB lineage: Bacteria > Patescibacteriota > UBA1384 > UBA1384 > DTJR01 > JBDRAU01. The sequence continues at coordinate 2,392 of JBDRAU010000029.1, read as the reverse complement.
TTCTTAAGAAGACTTAATTCTTGCTTAGTAAGATCAAATTTTACATCACAACTTAAACATTTTTTACTCATATAATCACCTTTTGATAGCAACTTTCACAATACACCCTCTCTGGCCTGTCTGGCGAATATGTTGTTTCGAATTCTACCTGACAGCGGCCTGAATGTCCATGATTCTGCTCGGTGCAGTCACATCTTCGATGCCAAGTCTTTAATGGGTTAACTTGTTTGAAACGATTTTGATATCGAATATCAGGATGAAATAAAGGAATCTGCAAATGATGTTTCAAGTAATATGCCAGCTCCTGCGGTTGGATTTTATAAGGTCGCCCCGATTCCTTACAAACCAGCACCGCACCGAGTAGTTCCTGCGTTTTGTCACTTTTTGAATACTCTGAAATGTCCAACGGCTCATAGGGTGAGCCGTTGAATTTCTGATCAGAATTTTCATCCTGCCAATAAGAGCCAAGTTTAATCACTTCTTCTTTGCCAAGTGGAAAATAATCCATGGCCGATGTCTCATTGTAAGCAAACTGGCTCATCTTGAATGGAAAAAACTCTCCCCATTCACCAGTCTTCTGCATATATTCGATAATTTTCGCCACCAGCTTCTCATATTCTTCTTTTGTGTATTTTTTGTTTAGAATGGAATACTCACCATGTTTTATACCGCAGCAACTAAAGAGATCATGAGATCCAAAGCAACAATCCAGAGAATAATAAATATTTTTTATATTACCGTGACATTTTCGGGAAAATAAGACATTGTGAGTTTTCGTTCCTATTTCAGCACTCTCATAACAAACCTCACTATGATCTCCCCAGTAGTCCACATCATAAAAGTCTTTGCAATGGCTTAGATTAGTGGAGTTTCTTACGTCCTCGCAGTTATCAAGAAAAAAACCGTCCGAATTTTTACTATGAAATACATAATCCCCATTGGAATTTTCATTGGATGAAGCGTGAGCAAATTTTTTAGGAAACTTTACGGAATGTTTATGAGCTTTCTTAATTAACTGCCAGCGTTCACTAGGAGTTGCGGCGAAAAAATCGTTTTTTACTTTTTTAAATTCTTCCTTCGTCCTTTGTTCGTTGAAAATCCAATATTGTTTATTTGATAAATTACTACAGCCATAGCAATTTTTACAACCGGAACAATCTTCAAGCAAAAGTGATTCCGAGCTATTAAAGGTATCTTTGCAATAATAACAACCGTAGCATTTCTCGATATTGACGCACTCGTAACAATTTTCACACTCGTAGGCCTTAAAGCAATCAACGCAGTCTTTTGAGTAAAATAATCCCAAACTATAGAGCGAATCCTCAGCTTCTGTGGAATTTTCAATCAGATAACAATTTTTACAATCAGATGAATTATTGATATATTCGCTATTCTCGTTTCGAGCGGAATTCATGTGCGGTAGAGGAACATTTTTTTCAAGTTCAAATAATTGATCAAAGAACGGTCTTGAAAAATCAAAATCACGCCCAAATTTATATGGATCTAATTCATCGCTTAGCCACTCATTAAGATGCCACACTTTGAACTTCGAGTTAGGCGCAAAACAAGAGACGATTGGCTTTCCAGACAAATCACTCTTTCGATTATAAATTTTGCCGACATTTCTCCACGCAATTCGTCTTTGTCTTCGACACTGGGGACATAAGGTCGGAACTGGAATTTCAAAAGTCTTTTCATCAAATGTAGGGCTGATTTTTTTATAGAACGCTAAATCAGTATCAGTGATCGCGAACTCTGTATTGCACTGTTTACAGGATTTGTTTTCCATATTGATCTTGACAAATTCTATTTTTTAGGTATAATTTTACTTAAGATCCTCGGCCAGAAGTTTCCAAACTTCACATCGGCGGAGGATTCTTTTATTCTACCTGAAAACACGACATAAAGTATTTTTTCTTAGCTTTTTTATCTTCTTTGATTTGGACAATAAATAACTCGTTTAATTTAGTGGATCCTGCAAAGCGATATAGCGTTTCGTTTTTATTGTTTGGATTAGTTTTAACCGTAGGATCGTTTCTTGAATATTTAATCAGTTCAAGCGCTGGTTGAAAATATTTCAATCTTTTAAAGCGTTCCTTTGGTCCCTTCTGCCCCAAATGTTTCCAGAAATAGTCGAAGAATATCTTTTCCTTTTTAAAGTACGCGCTTCTTAAATAAGGCTGTCTCTTGGTGGACTTTTCAATAATATTGAAAATCTTTTTGGCCGATTTGTAAACCTCTCCTAAATTAGATCCTGAAGTTTTGATAGCTTTTGTTTTGTAAGCTATCATTTCTCCTCCCACCAATAACATTGCTCACAATAGACTTTTTCGGGTTGTTCCAGAGAATAAGAAGTTTCAAACTCCCTTCCGCATCTTTTGTCATCATGGTC
>JBDRAU010000028.1:0-2993 GCA_043823315.1 bacterium | reverse complement strand
AGACGGGGACTTGCACAAGCGGTGGACCATGTGGTTTAATTCGACGATACGCGAGGAACCTTACCAGGGCTTGAAATTCTAGTGACCGGTCTCCGAAAGGTGACTTTTCTTTTAGACACTAGAGTCAGGTGGTGCACGGTTGCCGTCAGCATGTGCCTTGAGGTGCTCCCTTAAATGGGTTAACATGCGCAACCCTCGTCCTATGTTACAAGTATCATAGGAGACTGCCTCCGAATAGGGGGAGGAAGGCGAGGATGACGTCAAATCAGCGTGTCCTTTTGATGCCCTGGGCGACACACATGGTACAATGGTCGGGACAACGGGTTGCCAAGCCGCAAGGCGGAGCTAATCCTATCAAACCCGGCCCCAGTTCGGATTGGGGGCTGCAACTCGCCCTCATGAAGTTGGAATCGCTAGTAATCGCGGATCAGCCATGCCGCGGTGAATACGTTCTCAAGTCTTGTACTCGGGTGCCATGCAGTTTTAAAAGCTAGTCCGTTAAAATCGGACCAAGAGTATTATAGGATTCTTGAAGCGAAATCGCAGGTTGTAATCGCGAGGTTGCAACTGAAGGGCGAAAGTAGCATTCTTCAGCTTGAGTATTTGTTTTAGGCCTTGAACATTGACGACTCTTCGAGTACACGGGGAAGTTACCTGTAAAATATAATGTTTAAGGTGCAGGAATACCGAGATGAAGAAGAAATGTTTTTAAGATGACCGTGGGAGATCTCATATGGTCTCAAGGTTATCCACAGGCCAAATTTTGTTTTCTGTGGTAAACTAACCTTGAGTAGACATAAAAGCAATTTTATTTCAAAGCTATGCGAGAAGTCAGCAGAGCTCATAGTACTCAGCGGAAATTAAAAAAGCCGTTGGGGAAGGAGCGAATTCATCAAAAGAAATTACATTCTCAATATATTGCTGGATTTATTGATGCAGAAGGATCTTTTTCAGTTAGTTTAGGTAGGAATAGAACGACACGTAGGGGGATTGAGGTTCGGCCAGAGTTCGAAATAGAACTTCGAGCCGATGATCAAGAAATACTGGAACGTTTATTGATTACTATCGGATGCGGAAGAATCTATGATTGTTCATATGATCGTTATGGATGGTATCCGCATGTGAAGTATAAAATGACTAGTATTAAGGATATGGAAGAATATTTATTTCCTTTTCTTGATAAAACTCCTCTTCAAGCGAAGAAAGCAAAAACTTATAAACTATTTCGAGAAATAGTTATGATGATGCTTAAGAAAGAACATTTAACTGATAAAGGATTTAAACGGATAGAGAAGTTAAGAGATAAGATTCGGCAACTAGGGAAAAAGGCAAAAACTTTTGGGTATTTGCTAAAAAAGTAATTTTGATGGAAACCGCCAGGATACGGGAAAACCGTTCGTCCGGTGGTGTGGGACGTTTTATTCGATGATCCCGATACCGCCCATCAAGTCAGGGAAATCGGTAATGCTCAAAGTCTCACTTTTTGTGGGCCTACGGCAGGATCGGTAACCAGGACTAAGTTGTAACAAGGCATCGGTAGGGGAACCTGTCGATGGATCACCTCCTTTCTAATTTTTATTATTAAAATTGGGGTGTCGATATAGGTTGAGATTTGAAATTTCAATCTCAACTTATGGGTGTTAATCTCGGAGCCCTAAATCGAGATTTATAATGGTCATATTTGACTACTTTGGGACAACTACACAAGATTGCACTTACAGAAAATACTTGCTTTGGCAAGTGTTTTTTGTTAGGATTATAGAGAAGGTATGAACTCACAACTAAGAGAACAAGCTATTAATCTTCGATTAAAAGAAGAGTTAAGTTATTCGGAGATTAGAAAAAAATTAGGTGTTCCTAAGAGTACGCTCAGTTATTGGTTACGCGATTTTTGTCTCCCTGAAGGAAAAATCAAAGAATTGCGGGAACGAGGATGGAAAAAAGGAGAAGCTGGAAGAGAGAGATTTCGGACGGCAATGAGAGAAAAACGTAAATTAGAGGATCAGAAGGTATACGATGAATACCGAATAAAATTTAGCAGAGTTTCTAAGGATTTGTTTTTTATAGCAGGTTTAATGCTATATTCGGCAGAAGGAAAGAAAACTAGTTATGCAGGACTCTATTTAGGCAATACGGATCCTAAAATTGTTAACTTTTTTGTTAAATGGATGGTCGAATTTTTAGAGGTTCCGAAAGAAAAGATAAAAGCGGCTCTTCATCTTTATGAGAATATGGACATTAAAAAGGAAAAGGAGTTTTGGGAAAAAGAACTTGGATTTAAGGACGACCAGTTTTATAAAACGCAAATCCGAAAACTAAGGAAATCAAGCTTTTCTTATAAGGATTCGTATAGGCATGGTACTTGTAGTCTTTATGTAGGTGGAGTTGAAAAAAGACGTAAGGTTATGATGGCGATAAGTGCTTTTCTTGATGGTTATTCTAATATGGGCGTGTAGCTCAGTGGTAGAGCATTCCTCTGATAAGGGAAAGGTCGAAGGTTCGATCCCTTCCACGCCCACCAAAATAGTTTGGTTAGAGTATCCCGTAGTACTGTGGGGAGGTCCCAGGTTCGAATCCTGGCGCACCCACCTCGAACTTATCCACAGGCAGCCTGTGGATTTTTGTTTTTTAGTGCCCAATGGGCATTTATATTGACAAAATTAGCGCAGAGATTATACTAACAGGGGATAATTTGGTCTTTAAAAAAAACAGGGTACAAATTTTATTTGGTAAAACACAATTGAAATTAAAGAATTTTTGATTTAAAATAAAAAGGAGGATATTATGAAGAAATTGACGAACATTTTGCTTCAATTCGCTAACTTTTTTCGCCGAATTTACTGGAGAATTTTTAAGCCGGTGACTTTTGGCGTTAGAGTAATCTTAGTTAAAGATAATGATCTTGTCCTTGTTAAACATAGATATGACAAATTTTGGTATCTTCCGGGAGGCGGAGTAAAAAAAGACGAGACGGAAAAAGATGCAGCCAAGCG
>JBDRAU010000027.1:0-36209 GCA_043823315.1 bacterium | reverse complement strand
CGATAATCAGTGCCAACACCAGTTACCTCATCATTGTTAATATGAATATATTTAGGCTTCAAATATTTAATGGCATTATCAATTCCGGTAGTTGCTATCCCGCGTGCATACTTTGATGTTAATCTGTTACTCTTGTTGAATCCAGCTTCCTCTCCGTTATATGTCATGTGGAGCTTATATGAAACCGGTTTAATATCGGAGGCAAATGGTATCGAAATCTTCCAGCTCTTTTCCGATCCATCGATATTGTAACCACCGGTAGTCTTGCCAGCAATCCGCCCGTATTGAACAGTCTTATTTTTGTTCCAGAGCTCAACCGGCTCAGAGGTAAGCTTCTCACTTAAAGAGGGTGCGGTAGTTCCACTGTGTAGAAACTGAATATTTTTCTGCTGACCGTCTTTGAGAACAACCGTGAGATCAAACAGGTTTGGCTGAATAAAAGAACTCGGCAATAGATTTATAAAGTATGCTTTTGATGTATCGGTTGTCGATTTTTGCTTGTATTCGATAGAATAGTCGCTCCCCTCCTTATAAGTCGTCGTGTCGGAAAGATTTTTAACAATAAGCGGAATATCTGTCGGATTTTCTCCTGCGCGGTCCTCGTCGGTAAATTTTCGAGTAAGGTTAAGAGCGAACTGTCCCGATCGGCTTTCGAGCACGGTAACCGTTCTGGTTTTATAGGTTAGGTTTTGAGGCGTTAGACCGAAGTTATAGCCAAACGAGAAGCTTGAGGCGATCGGCTCCATGAAGTACTTTCTCGCGTATGAGAATATATCCACCATCATGTCCCTTCGTGCATTTTTGCCATCCTTATCATAGACCTCGCCGATATATAAAAACTCATAGGTGCTATTTACAGTATAAAAATTATAACGCTGTTCGGAAATTCGACTAATGTCGTCTTTAACGTTTTGCAATACATGCTCGCGCTGAGTTATGTTCCACGATGGCATGTTTCTAAATGAATTATCCGCGTAGTCTTCCTCCATGCGCTGAGAAATGGTTGACTGACCGAGAAACAAATCCGCCAATCGCAACGAGGCATAATAACTGCCAACCATGTCTTTGCCAACAGCTAGGATATATTTTTCGCCAACGAAAATCCTAAAACCTTCTTTTTGAAAAATCATGTTTTTAATGTCAGGGCGAAGGGTGTAGGCAAAATTTCTAAACTGCTCATTTTCTAGATCCCCAACAATAATTGCTCGATCGGCTGAGAAGCCTTTTATTTCCGACAGGGAAATATCGAAATTATGGCTTTGTTTAATTACGCTTTGCAGCTTTTTAGTTACAATGAGTGATTCCCCGTCAAAGTGGTCTTTGTAATAATCAGGGAAGTTATTAGTTACGAAAAGCTTAGTTGATTTATCCAGTTTGAAAGCACTCCCGGGATAATTAGTTGTGGAGCGAGGAGTGATTATAGTATTGCCAAAATATTTGACCATGTTTTCACGCCATTCGACAGTAGTACTTTTCCCCGCCACTGATACTGTTTGTTTGAGCTCGCGTGGAGCTTTGATGTTCTTGATGAATTTGAAACTCGAATAGCTTATCTCGCCCGAGAGCAAATTATGAGTATCGGAAAAAACAGACACATTCATTTTATCGTCACGAAGAATGATCGAAGTTTGATATCGTTCCCAGCCGGTGTTTACACTATCTGAGACTCTCAGTACATTATAACCTACCCAAGCCCCGTCTTTATAAGCGTAATTTCTGACGGTGGCGTCGAAGCCATATTTCATAGCCAGGTTGTTTTCCCTCGGCACTTTTACATTTGCAAACTTTGCCCATCCCACGGTAAGCAGGTAGGTTCCCTTTTGCGCGGCGTTAATTGCAGGGTCATACTCTATCGGTTTACTGTTTAAGAAAGTGCTCCAGCCAGTCGTTGCCGGGTCGAGTTGTCCTTTAAAATTCTTGGTCACCAATGTGTCGTTTCCTCCCGGGCTTACATCATTCGTTGGGAAAAAATCAGCACTGACCGAGCCATTCCAGAGAACTTTACGCCAGTATGTATTTTCAGTTGATGGGACCGGATTACTGAACGAGCTCTCGGACTTAAAAGGATGGGACTCAATATCTGTCGAATTAACTAGATTTAGTTTTTTCGACTCGTCTGTAGTTTTTGAGATGTAGTATTGGGCTTCGCTGTTTTGGGAAATATCATCTTGAATTTGGAACCAAATCTCACCCGACTCCACAAAACTTGGGATTTGAACCAGCACGCCACTCTTTTTGTAGCATACAATCGTCTTTGTATTTGCAAAATCCCCAAGCTCTCTCTTGACCACGTCGCGGGAAATTCTGACCAAATAATTTTGTGGCACTCCCGGAAAATTAGTCGGTTTCTCAATTTCCCTGTCCATATATATTTGTTTGCCCGCTTTGACGGTGTATGGATTTGTGCTTGTACATTCTGGAAACGCCTGTACATCGGCAAAAATTTGGTTCTTTAAGATTAAAATTACGGCGCTGATTATTATTACTAAGATAGCAACCAGAGTACCAGTTCGACGAGAAAAAACCTTTTTATTTATTCGGGGCAATTTCATCAGGGTCTTTTTAAATTTTTCAACAAAAACTATGTGGCTGAAATCTTGACCAATCCTCATAATATTAATTTAGCCATTTATCAAATTTTCTTATATTCATTATAGCTTATTGCAACACTGCCTTATACAATACGAAGCCAGAAAACACGAATTTTGAACAACACTGCAACCTAGATCTACCTGTCGCTTTTTGTACGATCGTAAGAAAAGCGCAAGATTGATTTCTAGATTAGGTCAAATTTTGATTTTAAATATTGCTCGTGATCAACCTTTAAAGCAACGATATAATTAACATACCTCTCCACCTCGTAAACAGAAGCGATAAATGCGATCTCATCTTCGCACTCATATGGAGATACCCAAACACTTTTTTGTAATTGTACAAATCCGATTTCTTTTAACTTCCGTCGCAAAACGTCTCGTGCGATGCGACTTTTTTCCGGGATATCGAAAATTACAAACTTCCACTTTCCATCCCACTTGCTAGATTTAATCTTAATAGTATCAATGTCGAAATTTACTAATTTTGTTCTCCCCTTTTCTGTGATTTTTAGAGTGGTAGTATTTTTTTTGTGAATAACCCTCACAAAACGATCTTTAAATATCTTATTAAGCGACTTATCGACAACTTTATCACCATGTTTTTTGCGGAGTGTTGCAAGCTCGGGAATCATCCTCGATAAACCCGTCGGAGAAGTAAGAACAATGCCAACAGCCAATCCCAGAATTGCGAATTTCAAAACAGCCTTCGCAATTTCTGCAAATACTGTTTTTTCATGTCTTGGAATTCTAATATTTTTACTCATTTTCTCCTTCTATCTAATTATATCCTTTTTGCGCTTTTTATACGATCGTATAAAAAGCGCAAGGAATAAAATTTCTAAAATAGTACGATTGTTCTTATTGCGCGACTGCGGTTTGAGCGGTGGGTTTGGAGGGTTTGACTTGCCCCCACACCAAATTACAAGACGCTATTTATAATTCTCTTTTTTAATTGAATAAAGGCTCTACTTCTCAATTTAAGATTATGCTCTCTTCGCCTAGCGTCTTGTTCGGATTTGTAAATTTCACAGTAAACTAGCTCTAACGGTCTACGCTCAGCAGTTGATTTTACTCTGCCTGCGTTGTGTAAACAAATCCGTTTCTTCAGGTCCTTTGTTAAACCAATATATAAGTCGTTATCTAGTTTGCTCTTGAGTACGTAAACTTAATTCATTTGGTGTGGGGGTGAATGTGATAATCGATTATTGAGCTACTGCGGTCTGCGCCACTGGCTTAGTCGGCTTGACCTCCGTATGGTAGTCGATATCATAAGCGTCGATGGTGGGAGTTGATGCTCCATCGGTGTTAGCTAGGGTGGCTTCGACTTGAAGGTAACGGTAAAGAGTGGGGTCGTTGGAATCATCTCCAGTTCTTGAGGTTACTGATCCAATATCACCTACCCAACTAGTCCAGGTAGCTCCGTCGGTGGAGGTACGATAACGATACGTTATTGAAGTGTTAGCTGGTTTTGAATCTGTTGGCGTAAACCCCTCCCAGCTCCAGAAGTTCTCTCCTCCGTCTATTTGGGTAGCGCCGGTGGTGTGGGTGGCAGAAGAAAAATTATACAGCTTATCAGTACCGTTAAACGCTTGGAGTTCGTTGACAGCCATTCTTTCTGTTCCACCGGTGAGAACTGCGCGAATTTTAGTTGCTGTGATTGAGACACTCTCGGTTTGATAGACACCCCAAGCCGATACGTCCGCTATCGCCACCCAAGAAGATCCGTTGTAGTAGTCAATTCGAGCCGTTTCATCACCTGCAAGACGTGTCGTAAACCATTTGACCGAAGTAACATTTTCTGGCCCAAGAAAATCCACAGCTAAATAATAGATGGCTGGAATAAGGATGTCTGTACTAGTACTGGTATCATCATCAGCCATATATTGAGCGCTCGAATCGAAGACGGGGCTGTCGTCAGCAACCAGGTAACGACCTTTGGTTGCGTCAGACATCCGTATTGAACCAGCTGTGGTAGTTGAGTCTATAGAAACAAGAGTACCTTGTTCCCATTCAGCTTCGCTAGTAATCGTTTTACTCTCACTGGTAGCAGAAGTTCTTGATGTATCTTGGCGAGAAGGGAAAAGGGCAAAATAAGAACCAACAAAAACTCCAACGACAAGAATCGCTAATACAATAAGATAAATTTTCCCATTTATTTTTTTCAATTTATCCCTTTATTTTTATTATACTATATAAGACAAGATCGGTAAAAAAAAGGTCGGTGCAATTAGCCACCGACCCCTGACGTCAACATCACTGATGCAATTCACTTATACCACACTACAACCGTCACGCCCGTTGGGAGCGACAGGTTCCTCGGTCCCCTTTCAATCCGCGCTTTGATCACGCTACATGGAACAGGGATCTTCGATGCTGGTATAAGCGACCCAGGTTCCCCGGACGGCGAGATAGAAGCCATATGTGATAGCAGGTCACTATCTAGACCAGCGTCAACAGTCGTACTTGGCTTCCCCTGCACTTGAACCCAGAAAACCTGGCGCTTACCGCCGAGGTTAAACTTGCCGTCCTTGTCGGGCTTGAGCGTCATCCGGCGGCAATTTGCTTTGACCCACTTCTCATTGACGTCTTGCCAGACCCCAGCAATCTTCCCCTTGTCATTGGCTCTGTCGCGCTCTGCTTGGTCTTGGATATGAATAGGCTTCTGAGCCCCCGTGTTCATCCATGGGAACCACTCCTGCGTCGGGAACCACGCCACAACACGCCCGCGGTACTCGTAATTCGAATAGCACTCGGGTGAGTCCGTAGACACCAGGCGAGTGCCGTCGTACCACTTGACCGAAAGCTTGCGTTTGCGGTCGTCGGATGTCGTGTCCCTGGTGTCATCGGGAAGTTCTGTCATCGCAGTGACGTAACTGCCCTCCCGCGGTGGGAGCGGAAGCGTCATGACCATACTGCCCTCGGGAATATACCCGGAGAGCGAGTTACCACGACTCACCGCAAGTCCGAAGCGCCCCTGGCTCACTCTCCCACTGATGACCAACGATGCCACCAGGACAAGGAAAAGGACCGGAAGCGCCAAAGCGCACGTTCCGATCTTGCCCCAAAGGGTCTGCGGCAGAAACGGCTTATGTTCTTTGGCCATTTTGGCCACCTCCTCAATGTACATCCCCCTTCGCCTCGTAGGCTACGGAGGGATCTGTAGATCCGCGGGGCCGCTAACCACGTCAAACGTGGCAAGAGCGGTTGTCCCTATCCCCTACACTCTCAAAGAGTGTGGGGATGTAGCTACCCCGCGATCGGGGTCAAGCTGTACGAATACAGCGCTCCAATATACCACCTTGACACCCGTTTGTCAATGGGATATACTTACTGTAAGATCACCATGAGAAAGGTTTCTGAAAGGTTCGTCCTTAGGGAACCTTTTTCTTTTTTTTATCTTTTAACTCCAACTTTTGCCTCAGATTATTCATAAAAGCTATATACCTATCCTGTGCCACACGGCGTAAAAGCCATGAGCTTTTTTTAAAATTTGGAGCTAAGACAGTTCTGAGCTTATCTTTTTCGATTAAATATTCAACAAGACATGCAAAGTCGCCATCTCCGCTAGCTATTACCGCCTGATTATAATTTGGATATTCGATCATGGTGTGCAAAACCAGCTCAGCATCACAGTTGCCCTTGATTTTGCCGTCAGGACCCGCCAGCGTCGGCTTAAAGATGCAAATATAGCCATATTCCTGAAGTGATTGATATAAAATTTCATTTCCCTCGACATAACCGATAAAATAATAAGCCTTTTCAACATTATATTTCTCTTTGAGATAAACCCGAAATCTTTTGAAATCCAACTTCCAGCCCAAATCCCGAATAGCCAAATTTACATTTTGCCCGTCAATGAAAGCATAATTATTGGGTTTTGGGCTTTGAGCAGAAAGTTTGCTTTTTGTTCGCATATAGTAATTATAGCAAAAAATCGCTTTGTGGCGATTTTTGTATTCGCTAGATCCCGCATCAAGTGCGGGATGACACGGAATTCTACGCTATCTTGAGATGCTTTTTGATGAAAGCAATTTCTTTTTCAAGACGCTTAACATAATTTAAGGTGAATATACGCTCTTCGTCGAGGCGTTTGAGCATAGTAGTGTGTTTTTCCAATGTATCTTTTACCCAAACCATATCGTGTTTCAGCCCACCGACATCGGTCTTGAGGCCGGAAACATCGGTCTTGAGACCAAAAATATCGGTCTTGAGGTCATTGATTTGTTCCTGAACACCGGTAAAACCGTTGTTTACAGCCTCTAGTACTTCATCTAACGTTACATCACTTTTCTTTTTCATAGTATTTACATTTTAGGCGGGTATTTTAGCTGTGTCAAATGTTCGCAAACTAAAGTTTGAGCTCCATTTGTTTTGGAGGCCATTATTTATCGTATTTACCAAACTGAAGTTTGGACTCCATACCGGAGAACACAATTTATCGTGAGAAACAGGTTAAAACCTGGGCTCCGAGGGTGGTTCTCGACAAGCTCGAACAATAATAATTGTGGGTTTGCGGGTTCTCGACGACCTGCTGCCGGCAGGCAGGGCTCGAACAATATGATTATAAGAATCGCCTCATGGCGATTTTTTATATACTAGATCCCGCATCAAGTGCGGGATGACAGAGGGATGTCGATGCCATACTTGAGGCGATTATAGCAAAAAATGCGGAGGACGGTTTCTCTGGATCCTGAAACGAGTTCAGGATGACAGAGGGGTTTGGTTAGGGATGACGCGGAGGGTTTGCGGGATAAGGTTATACCATATTGACTTTAAAGGGTAGATATGGTATACTATATGCAGTTTGGAGACTCGTTGGTGAATAGCCCGAGGAATTCAAACGGGTCGAACAAGTCCCCGACTATTTTTTTAAAATGGTAGACGGGGCAATAAGATCTAAGGAAGCCCGATCAGACAAATCGCAAGAGAGTCAGACGGGCCAAACAAGATGGAAGAACAGAAAAATAGGCTATACGTTGGCAACTTGCCATATTCTGCTACTGCAGAAGAGTTAAAAACTCTTTTTTCAGAAGTAGGTGAAGTTACTGATTCCGTGGTCATTACTGACAAAATGTCAGGAAGATCAAAAGGTTTCGGTTTCGTCACAATGGGAACCGACGAATTGGCCGATAAAGCTGTGAAAGATCTCGACGGGAAAGACATGGATGGAAGACCTCTTAAGGTCAACATCGCACGTGCTCCTAGAGAAAGAGAGTAACAGCAACTAAAAAAGGATCCGCAAGGGTCCTTTTTTAGTTAAATTTAAAATTCTAATTTCGAATATCTAGATCCCCGATCCCGCATCCGGTGCGGGACAAGTTGTCGGAATTCTTCCGGCTCGAGGATGCCAGGAGGGTCAGTTCAGGATGACAAACCAGATTGCCGCGCTTCCGATTAGGTTTGCGCTTAGGAATTTTGCGATTCCACCTCGCAAAAGCTCTCGCAAACCGCGCAATGACATAAAACTCGTGCTCGAAGAAAAAAAACAAGCTAAAGCTTGGGCTCCGCAAAAGACAGGAAAACACACTTTAGTGTGAGAAACAGGTTAAAACCTGGGCTCCGAACAAAAACAAGCTGAAGCTTGGGCTCCGAGGGAAGTTCTCGACAAGCTCGAACAGTATTATGAGATTGCTTCGCCTGGCTCGCAATGACACAAAGCTCGGGGGCGTAATGACATACCAGATCCCTCCACTACGGTCGGGATGACATAGAGGAGATCTTCGGTCCGTCTTGGGTGTCTTCAATGTTAAAACCAAGTTTTGAGATTTTGTCACGCAGCTCATCGGATTTTTTGAAATTCTTTTGCTCGCGAGCTTTTTGGCGCTCCAGAGCTAATTTGATAACTTCCCGCGGTGCATAACCTTCAATAATAATTCCGTCTTCTTTTTTAGTCTCAATTTTTTCAAGGATTGCAAAAATTTCGTCTATTTTTTCAAATTCAGCAGAGCTTAATCTAGAGAGATTTTTGAAAATGAAAGCAAGAGCTCGAGGAGTATCAAGATCATCGGCGAGGGCTTTGTTGAAGGATGATAGATCCCTCGACTCCGCTTCGGGGACAGACCCCATGGGGACAGTCCCCTGCGCGTCGCTCGGGATGACAGAGGGGTTAGATGTCGCATTCGCGACAGATCCCTCGACAAGCTCGGGATGACGCGGGGGAGATTCAGGATGACAGACTAGGTTATAAGCGTCATTTATTTTACGGCGAGCGGAGCGAGCCGCATCAAACGATTTCCACGAAAAATCAAGCTTACTACGATAACTAGCCGTCAAACATAAATAACGATAATCAAGCGGTGAGTAACCTTTTTCCTCCAAGTCTTGAAGACGAATAAAATGCCCATCCGACTTCGCCATTTTTCGGCCGTCCTCTAAAAGATGCTCGCTATGAACCCAATATTTTGCCAAGGGTTTATCGCAAGCAGCTTCGCTTTGGGCTATTTCGTTAGTGTGGTGAACTGCAATGTGATCAACGCCTCCGGTGTGAATTTCAAACGGCTGACCTAGAAATTTTGTCGCCATCGCAGAGCATTCGAGGTGCCAGCCCGGAAAGCCCACACCCCAAGGTGAAGGCCACTCCATCTGTCTTCTCGCTCCGCTCGAAGTAAACTGTTTTGAACCGCTCGGAGCTTCGGGGACAGTCCCCGGCGAGGGGACAGTCCCCATTCGCTCGCCATCAGGGCTCAATTTCCAGAGTGCAAAGTCGGTTGGATTCTTCTTTTCGAGATTTTTCTCTACCCGACTCCCCTCTTTTAAGTTCTCGATATCAAGTCTGGCTAGCTTACCATAATCTTTTAGTTTAGATGTATTAAAATAAATTCCATCCGACGTTTTATATGTAAAACCTTTTTCTTCTAATTTTTTGACTAATTCTATTTGTTCTTGAATATTTTCGGTTGCTTTTGGCATTTCGTCCGGTAATTCTATATTCAACTTTTTTAAATCTTCAACGAAAGCTTTCTCATAAAATTTAGCAATTTCAAAAGCAGTTTTACCCTCCCTTGTGGCACTTTTTTCAATTTTATCCTCGCCCTCATCCTCGTCGGAAGTTAAATGCCCAACGTCAGTAACGTTCTGAATATGCTTAACCTTATAGTCAAAATATTCAAGCGTTCTTTTTAGCACGTCGTCGAAAATGTATTTTCGTAAGTTCCCTATATGGGCATAGTCATAAACCGTCAAACCGCAAGAATAGATCCTAATAACATCGCCAGAGATCGGAGTAATTTCTTCCTTGGTTCGAGAGAGGGTGTTGTATATCTTCATATGAGTTTATAAAGTTTTTAAAGTTAGAAAGTTTATAAAGTAGATACGGAACTATGTAAGATGTTGTTTAAAATACTTTACGAACTTTATGAACTTTTTAACTTGATGAACTATTTCTTTTCTCTTCTTCCTTCGCTACTTCCTCCAAACTAACTTCATCATCAAGCCCTGCATCCTCGGTTACATCTTTTTTCTTTTCAAGCTCGGCAACACGGTTAACTTCCTCGTCGAGCGATTCCATCTTTTCATTGCAAACCGGACACACTACATCGTTGCCCTCATAGCCACATGCGGGACAAAACTTCGCTGCATCCTCAATTGTCTCTTCCATCTCTTACTCCTTGAATTTATCTGGCTACGCTCACAAAATATGGACCTCAACTGTGCTCCTACCTTCGCCAAGGCTACGGCAGGCAGGCAGGATGACGCGCAGCGTCATATCTCTCCTCTTCCCCCGCACATAAGCTTACTGGCTTACAGAATTACATTCTGTCACGCCGTGCGCTTTATGCGGGGCAAGCTTCATTAATTATATTTGCAATTATATCTCACTTCGACCTTCGAGTGAGCGGGACAAGGTAACCTCGTCTGCGTATTCCAAATCTCCGCCGACTGGCAGCCCTCTTGCCAACCTGGTTAATTTTAACTGATAACCCTTTAATCGATCAGCAATATATTGCGCCGTTGCCTCACCCTCAAGCGAAGGATTGGTAGCAAATATTACTTCTTTAATTTTATCAGAATCCTTCTTCATGCGCTCAAGAAGCTCATTTATGCGAATATCGTCAGCCGTAATGCCGTTAATTGGAGAAATCGCCGCACCCAAAACATGGTAGAGACCTTTAAAATTAGCTCGCTCGAGCGCTATCACATCAAGCGGTTCCTCGACTACGCAGATAACCGACTCGTCACGCTCATCGGACGAGCAAATGTCACAAGGATCATCCTCACTATAGTTATAGCATGTTGAACAAATAATCAGATCTTTTTTCAAATTACTAATTGACTCCCCCACCCCACCTGCAAATTCGTCGGGTCTCGTGAGCATATAAAAAACTATCCTCGCAGCAGATTTTGGGCCAATGCCAGGAAGGGTGGAGAATGACTCTATGGCTAGTTTGATATTGCGAGGTAATTTAGACATAACTTAATTTCGAGTTTCGAGTTTCGAATGAATTTTTATTTATTGAATGTTTGAAACAATCTTACAATCGAAATTTATTCGAAATTCAAAATTCATAATTATTTTTTTATCTTTTCTATATACTTGCACTTTGGATAAGCGCTGCAGCCGATAAATGGCCCGAAACGCCCCGAGGCAATCTTAAGGTCAGCATCACAATTGGGGCATTTTCTTCCCTTAATTGCCGCCTCGCCCTCGTCGATCTTACTTTGCGTTTTTTCATCGATAAAATTTCTTAAATACCTGCAATCGGGAAAACCGGTACAGCCGATAAACTTACCGCGCTTTGACTGCTTGATGACCAGATTCTTGCCGCACTGCGGACATTTTTCCTCGAGTTTTTCGTCCATATCCATTTTGGCAATTTTCTCACCTTTTCCCTCAAGCTCTTTTTTGAACGGCACCCATATTTCCGAAACAACATCCTGCCATTTGATTTTGCCCTCGGCAACCAAGTCAAGTTCTTCTTCGATTTTAGCAGTGAAGTCGTAGTCGACAATGTCCGGAAAATTCTCTACCAGAAGATCATTAACTATAAACCCGATTTTCTCTGGCTTCAATCGTCCAGAATCTTTGATCACATAACCGCGATCTTGGATCGTAGAGATTGTTGGCGCATAAGTAGAAGGTCGGCCAATCCCCTTTTCCTCGAGCGCTTTGACGAGAGTTGCCTCGGAATATCGCCCGGGTGGCTCGGTAAAGTGTTGAAATTTATCAAGTTTTTTCAAATCGACTATGTCTTTTATTGCTAAGCGCGGCAGACTCGCTTCAGTAATCTTTTCAGGATAAAGCTCAATCCAACCCTTAAATTTAATCATCTGCCCGCGCGACGAGAAGATGAACCCCTTGTTGTCAATTTTAATTTCAACAATATCCAAAACAGCTTCTTTCATTTGCGAGGCAAGCGCCCGGCGCCAAATTAAATCGTAAAGCTTCTTGGCTCCTGGTTCGCCTGAAATAGAATCGGCGGTTTTGTTAACATCAGACGGACGAATAGCTTCGTGCGCTTCTTGTGCACCTTTTGACTTTGATTTATAAACCCTCGGCGCATCAGGCAAAGACTTTGGATAATTTTTGGAAATGTATTTTCGCATTCCGGAAATCGCCTGGGTGGAAATATTAACAGAATCCGTTCTCATGTATGTAATCAATCCCGACTCGTAAAGTCCCTGGGCCAGTCGCATGGTTTGCCTCGCCGAAAAGCCAAGTCGACTCGATGCATCTTGTTGGAGGGTAGAGGTTGTAAACGGAGCATAGGGATGACGTTTTTCTTCTTTCTCCTTAAGATCAACTACTTGATACTTGCCATTTTCTAACTTTTTTAAAATCTCAGCAGCTTCTTTTTCATTCTTGACAGTAAGCTTTTCAATTTCTTTGCCATCTGCTTCGACTAATTTTCCAGAAAATTCTTTTTTATCGCGCGAAAATACTGCTTCAACCGACCAGAATTCTACGGGCTTGAAAGCTTCTATTTCCCTCTCGCGATCAACGACTAAGCGCACCGCTACCGACTGCACGCGTCCGGCCGATAATCCTTTATAGATTTTTTTCCAGAGAAGCGGACTTAAATTATATCCAACCAACCGGTCAATAACCCGTCGCCCCTGCTGGGCATCAACAAGGTCCATATTTATATCTCTTGGATTTTGCACAGCATTAGTAACTGCACTCTTGGTAATTTCCGAAAAGGTAATCCTTCGATATTTTCCACCCTTGATTTTCAGTTTCTCATTTTTTTCGCCAAGAGCCTCAGTTATATGAAACGAAATAGCTTCTCCTTCGCGATCAAGGTCGGTCGCGAGATAAACAAGCTCTGCTTTTTCGGCAAGTTTTCTTAAAGCTGAAACGGCTTTTTTGCTTTTGGTTGGAATTATATAGCTCGGCTCAAAGTTTTTCTCGGTATCAACCCCGAGTTTCGAAGCAGGCAAATCGCGAATATGCCCAAACGAAGCTGCAACAACATAGTCGCTTCCTAAATATTTATTGATTGTACTTGCTTTGGCCGGAGACTCTACAATGACTAAATTTTTACTCATAGATTTGAAAGTTTACTTTATTAATTATCGCTGTCAACTTTATCACTACTCAATTTCAATTTAATTTTACAGTGAATTTTTTATTTAAACACTATTGTTCGAGCCCTGCCGGCAGGCAGGTTGTCGAGAACCCATGGAACTTCTCCACAAGGTCGAAGAAAAAAAATTCTCTCAAATAATAAGCTATTTAAATAATTTTTCATTTTTCACTTATTAAGATAATACCTGCCCTCTTCGTCTTTTCTAATAACTCCTTTTAGCTCGAGGGAAAGCAAAATCGCCAGAAGCTTAGATGGACTAATTTTAACTTGATTTACGATTTTATCAAAATTCATTTCCTGATTGCTGATCTCAACAACAATTTCTTTTTCTTGATCATTTAGTGGAAGACGGATTTGCTTTTCCTTCTCTAGCCCTAAATCCTCAAGAATTATTGAAGGATCCGACAAGCAAACAGCTCCAGAACTTATCAGACGGTTCGTGCCTTTTGAGTTTAGCCGATCAACGTCGCCCGGAAGAGCGTAGACCAACCTATTATACTCTACTGCTAAATTAGCGGTAATCAGAGCGCCAGATTTTTCGGCCGCTTCGATGACGATGGTTGCCTTTGAGAGTCCGGCGATGATGCGGTTTCGAAAAACGAAGTTAGGCGCATACGTCGGTGAACCTTCTTCATATTCGCTTATAATCAATCCGTCATTTTCGAGGATTTTTCTGGCCAATGCCTCGTTGGTACGGGGCTGGAAGTTATTAATGGCGCTGCCAAGCACCGCAATTGTCCTGCCCTCTCCCGCTGCCAAAGCGCCCCGATGAGATGCCGCGTCAACGCCAAGGGCAAGGCCCGAAACAATCACACAGCCCGCTTCGGCCAATGATTTTGAGATTCTGTGGGCGTTACGAAGTCCGTATTCGCTCGCTCGACGAGAGCCGACAATCGCTATTAGATTTTTTTCTTTTAAAAGCTTAATATTTCCGATAGCGTAAAGTCTTTCGGCCGGCGCGGAAGTTTGTTTTAAAATCTCGGGCGTTTTAAGAGTTAAAATTTCCATATTTCAATTCTAAAGAGAAATGCTTATAAACGCAAAAGAAAGATCTCTCGACAAGCTCGAGATGACACGAGAATATTAATATAGATAACATATCAAGAAATCCTCCGGCAAAGCTTCCCCCGCAGATTCCTGCTTCGCAGGAATGACATACGGAACTCAGGGTAAAAGCATAGAGATCCTTCGACAGCGGTAAACAACAATCCCGATAGTATACAAGTTAAAGCTTGGGCTCCCGCATATTGGAAGCCACGCTTCGGCGTGATAAGCAGGTTAAAACCTGGACTCCAAATACGGGAGACCACCCTGCCTGCCGGCAGGCAGGGATTTATCGTGTTTTTAGCAAACTAAAGTTTGATCTCCGAGAGCAGTTCTCGACGGGCTCGAACAATATAGTGGTTTCTCGACTCTGCTTGAACAAAAAACACCCCGCTTGGAGTGTTTTTTGAGAGCCGGGTGATCTCCCCTCGCTCGTACTAGAACTGAACCAATTTTTTAAATTTGTGTCAATGCCGAACAAACGACGAAAACAGGCAATTTTAGTTGCAAGAATAGGCGTTTTTCGCCGCCCACGACTCGGCTTTATCTTTCCATAAATAAACCCAGACTCCCGACTTTTGCTTGGCATAGCTAACTTCGTTTAAAAGCGGATGCGAGTCAGAACAACTGCTCGACGGCTGGTCGCGTCCGGTGATCAGAGAAAAAGCACTACAGGAATCAAGGGCTGAACCGTCAACGACATTGTAGATCCACTTATAAATTATCTCATCGCGTTTTAGGACGCTTAGTGAAACATTCCCTGCCAAACACTGCCCCTGGGAATCTAATACATTCGTGTACATACTGGACAAATAATTATACGAATCGCTCCAAATAAAATTCCATCCAGTAGACAAGGCAGGCGCAGTGATTGAATTGCTTACTGCTGGACGCTTAATACTTTTATCTTGATCGGTATAAACGTAGTAAGCCTGATTTGCCTGAAAATAATATTCGCGAGACGGACTGATTACGTCCCACGTTTTTGCCTTTGTATTGAAGGCAAAAACGGTGAAACCGTTTTTGCCAAATACATCGGTTTGCACAGCGCTTGAAAATCCAACAACGCTAAAACCAGCCTTATACAAAACTTCATCAGATGCGACAGCGCTCGGACTTGGTGCAGGGGTTGCTGTTACACTCGGGTTAACACCATTTGAAGTTACGACAATCTTTTGCGTGTACCACGCACTTATGCCATCGGCATAAAAAAGCGGCCAATAGACGCCAGGCTGAGAATAGTCACATGTTGTCGTATAAGTTGATCCGATCGTCATTGACCAGAAATTGTTATATGTAGTTTCGTAGTTATCGCCCAATAAATAGGTATAGCTCATCCCATTATGCCCGTCCATTACGTCGGTCGGCGGAAAAGGAGCGCCATCTTGAAAAATTGCATCGGGAGTAACATAGAGTCCTGTTGGATAATCGTAACCTGGCAAAAACGGCTTGTTGCAGAAAAATCGGCCAGTGACCTTGGGATGTTGCATCTGTCCGCTTGAACCCCCAACTGCTTCGCCAATAAACATATACCTCGCTGCAGCAAATCGAAATGTTACTTTGGTCGGAGCATCCCAAGAATCTTGGGGATTAATTTGAAAACGAGCCTGATCGAATCCAATACTTTTTTTTACATCGCCTGTTACGTCGGCTCCGATTTTATCAAGCGAGTAAAGAGCAAATAAGACAATAATAATCACCGCAAATAGAAAGAATGCGATCGCGTATTTTGAATTATTGATATTTGTTTTCACTATATAAATTATAAACTAAAAATTACTTTTTTGTCTCGTACTCCGCCTTTATCCTGTTTTTAGTATAACAACATAGCAAGGAATAATGAAGAGTCTGGGTCTTGACCCCACCAGAACGGTGCTTCTGCAAGGGTCTGCGGGATGAGTACATCCCTTGACAAAACAACCATTTCGTGCTATACTGAACTCTTATTTGAGAATAAGGAGTTGTAGGAGGAAGTGTCCTCACGACGAGCTCCGATTGGGTGATTTCCCCTCCTTGCACCCAACGTCTCGGAGTGAGGACACTTCTTACTACACTTGTGCACACTTACATCTTAAAAATTTGGTGAGTGCAAAACTCAGCCCTCCTCGGAGAGCTGGGGGCCAAGTCACTGGTAAGGAGGGAAACGAAAAAGCCCTGGGCGTAAGCCTGGGGCTTTTTCATTTTTTTGATTTTAGAGAAATTTTACTTTGTAACTTCAATTCCCATTGATCGGGCAGTTCCTTCGATAATCTTCATTGCTTCATCAACATCAGTCGCATTCAGGTCATCCATCTTAATCTCTGCAATTTCCTTCACCTGAGCCTTGGAAACTTTTCCTACTTTGTCCTTATTCGGAGTTCCAGATCCTTTTTTTATCTTGGCAGCCTTTCTCAAAAGTACGGCCGCGGGAGGAGTTTTTAAAATAAAGTCAAAGGTTCTATCCTCGTAAATAGTGATTTCTGCAGGCACGACAGTATCGCCCATATCTCTGGTTTGCTCGTTAAACTTATTGACAAAATCCATAATATTAACGCCATGCTGTCCGAGAGCCGGACCAATTGGCGGCGCTGGATTTGCCTTACCTGCCGGAGCCTGTATTTTGATTTTTATCTTAATTTTCTTTGCCATATTTCAATGTTAAGGTTTAAAGGTTAAATGATTACTAAATTCCTTTAACATTTTCCATTTTAGTTTTTAGTTTTTACATTCACTTACACTTTTTTCGCCTGCAAAAAGTCGATATTGGCCGGGGTCTCTCGTCCAAACATATTTACCGAAACTTTTATCTTTCCTTTTTCTTCATCTATTTCGGCAACCTTGCCCTCAAAACCCTTAAGCGGTCCGTCGACTATTCTGACTAAATCATCTATTTCAAACTCAATTTTGTGCTTCGGCTCAGCAATCGCCATTCTCTTTTTGATCCTGGCAATTTCTTCCTCAGACATTGGGGTAGGTCT
The DNA here is from genome assembly GCA_043823315.1 of bacterium. Lineage (GTDB taxonomy): Bacteria > Patescibacteriota > UBA1384 > UBA1384 > DTJR01 > JBDRAU01. The sequence goes on along the minus strand of JBDRAU010000027.1, from coordinate 19,088 downwards.
GATACCAAAACCGACAAATCCGGTAACGTTGGGAGTGTTTCTTACAACATACCAACTCTCATCGGTTACATTCATTTCGACCAGCACATAGCCGGGAAAAATTTTCTTTTCGACAGTTTGGCGTTTGCCGTTTTTTATCTCAATCTGCTTTTCGGTAGGTACAATTACATCAAAAATAAAATCATGCATACCGGTTGACTCAACCCTTTGATTCAAACTTTCGGCTACTTGGTCTTCGTAACCGGCATAAGTATGAATTACATACCAACCACGCTTGCCTTCTTGTTTGATTGATTTCCCCTTGTTTTGTTCGATCATTTTTATCCTATTTGGCTAATTGCCGCCTTAAAAGCTTCTAAAAATCCAAAATCGATTAGTGCCAGAATTGCGCCGCCTACAACTAACGAAACAACCACAATAGCAGTATCCGTGGTAACTCTGTGACGGCTCGGCCAAGTAATGGCCTTGCTCTCTGTCAGAATCGATTTAAACCAATCTTCTATCTTTTTGAACATAACAAATATATATAGGTTTTAACCGTTTATATACTACCCTTTTTATCTCTTGGTGTCAACTTGTCAAAAGTATCACAAACCTTAAAATCCAATCATTCGCGGCTACCTTTAATCAAATCTCAGGGCTTTTCGCCTTAAATATATACTCTGAACAATTGCGATCATAGCTGTCATGACTATAACTGACGTACCGCCGTATGAAAAAAGCGGGAGCGGAATCCCGGTTACAGGCATAAGTCCAATGTTCATTCCGATGTTAACTAAAACTTGAAATGTTAATAGCCCGCCGGCCATTGAAGCAAATAAATAACCAAAGCGATCCTTGGATTGTCTGGCAATAGTGAAAATTTTATAAATCAAAAGGCAGAATACAAAAACCAGCAAGCTCGACCCTAAGAATCCGGTTGCTTCAGCCCAGCCCGAAAAAATAAAATCAACATGGGCTACGGGTAAAAACTGCAGCTGGCTTTGCGTAGCACCGCTAAAGCCCTTGCCGAACAACCCTCCCGAACCAACCGTGATCTTGGATTGGCTAACATTGTATCCGGCTCCCCGCGGATCCGCTTCGGGGTTGATGAAGGAAGTGATTCGACTTTTCTGATAAGGTCTCAAATTATACCAACCGATCGGAGCAAGAAGCAACGCCCCGATCAAAGAGACTATATAAAATTTTTTAGGTAGTTTTAAAAATAGCAACAACACTACAAGCGTCGCAAAAATTACCAGAGTGGTTCCAAGATCGGGTTCTTTGAGAATTAGAAGCAGAGGTAAAATTGATAAAACAAAAAAGGTGGAATACTGTCTCCAAGTCAATTTTTCACCAGAGGAAAAGTAAGAAGCTGCAAATATAATGTATAAAACCTTCATCAATTCGCTCGGTTGAAATTGAAAAAAACCAAGATTGATCCATCTCGTAGAGCCGAATACGCTTTGGCCTAAAGCTTCAACTAAGACCAAGAGGATGATCCCTAGAATATATCCATACCAGGAAAGTGATTTTAGAATCTTGTAATCCATGGCCGAGATCAGAAGGTAAATTATTACGGATGCGCCAAAATAAATCGCCTGATCCAGAACGAGAGAAGATTTTCCGCTTATGCTAGTAATCGAATATAGAGTTGCCAAGCTTCCCGTTGCTAGCAATATCGGGACTAAAATTAAAGTCCACTCATATGAAAATTTAAATTTTGTTTTCACTTTAGAACTTTAAAGTAAACGCTTCCTAGTGAAATTTCAACTTTATTTTCCTGATCTGTCTCTTTGCAAGAGAGTTCGTCAAGATTTGTCGAGGACTTGATTTCTGCATTATTTGATTCAATAAACTTCTTCACTTTTTCATCGGCAAAGTAAATAACGCTCACTTTCTCGCTCGGTGAAAGATCCATATTCTTTCGTAAGTTTTGAATTGCCCTAATGATATCGCGCAGATCCCCTAAACCTTGGAGACGTTCATCAATCTCTGTATCGATCGTAACCTCGAGCTCGTGATCCTCCAGTGAATCTGGACTTTTGATTTCGTTTTTTGAAACACTTTTTTCGATATTTAGTTCTTCGAGAATAATCGGAATTATCTCGTCATCAAAGTCACCAAAGCCGGGAGCAAAGGATATTTGCGCAAGCGGTTGACGAACTTTCAGGGAATTTTTCTGCCTTAAACTGTGTCCCGTTTCAACGACCCTTCTTGCCCTTCCCATAATTTGTTCGAGATTCTCGTCCAGCATTTGCTTGTTTGCCTTTGGCCAATTACTCAAATGAACGCTTTCCGGATCGTCATCGAGCTTAACTTCTTGCCAAATTGATTCGGCAGTAAATGGCAACAGAGGTGCAATCATTTGAGAAGTTTTTAAAAGAACGTATTTCAAAGTCGTCATTGCAATTTCACGTTCGTTTTTCTGCTCGCTTCTGAATCTTTCACGCGAGCGGCGTAGCCACCAAACCGAGAAATCTTCTATAAATAACCTTATCTGACGACAGGCCTTTACGCTATCGTATTTTGTAAACGATTCCTCAACTTGCTCGATGCTTGATTCTAAACGGGAAAGGATGTATCTATCAATAGCCGGAAGATGAGCGTTCTCAATCTCGGCATCTTTAATTTCACCTTTGTAGATTTTGTAGAAACTCAAAATATTATTGAGGGTGTTTATAACTTTGTTATACGCTTCCCTTAATTCAAGCTCGCTGAAAAATAAATTTTCGGCCTGCATAACGGTAGAGCCCATTAGATAAAACCTCAAAGCATCGGCACCGTACTGATCAAAAATCTTCATCGGATCGGGATAATTGTTTAAGCGCTTTGACATCTTCTTGCCATCTTCTGCTAAGACAATTCCATTCACAGCAACATTCCTGTAAGCGGACTTGTGCATTATTGCTGTTGATAAAATATGTAAATAGTAAAACCAAGCGCGAGTTTGGTCAATTCCCTCCCCGATAAATTCAGCCGGGAAATTATCTTCAAACTTTTCTTTATGCTCAAACGGATAATGCATTTGAGCATATGGCATCGAGCCAGAGTCAAACCAAGTATCAAGAACATCGGGAATGCGTTTCATCTTTCCGCTACACTCATCACACTTAAATACGACTTTGTCGATAATGTGTTTGTGCAAGTCGGTAACTTTTTGACTAGACAAATCTTCCAGCTCTTTTATAGAGCCAATAACTTTTTGGTGCTTGGAATCTTGATCACACACCCAAATCGGAATTACTGACGCCCAATATCGCTGACGGGAAATTGACCAGTCGCGCGCGCCCTTAAGCCACATACCGAATCGGCCATCCTTGATATGATTGGGCATCCAGTCAATATCTTTGGATAACTTAATTGCTTCATTTTTGACTTTTTCAACTGCAACAAACCACGACGAGGTAGCATAATTAATAAGGGGCGTTTCGCAGCGCCAACAATGCGGATAGGAATGTTCATACTGCGTTTTATCGAATAGTAAATTTTTGCCGTCTAAATATTTCATAACAGCAACATCGGTTATCTGAACATCCCCTGCTGGCTTGACCGATAGTCCTGAAAATTCACCGTATCCGGACTTGATAATTCCATCCATGCCAATGTGCTGAATAAATGGCAAATTTAATTTCTTGCTCAAGTTCAGATCATCTTCGCCAAAAGCTGGAGCAACGTGAACAATGCCGGTGCCATCTTCCGTAGTTACGAAATCGGCAGGAACGACTTGCCAACCATTCTTGGAATTCTCTATTTTATTATCAGTTTCAAAAAGTGGCTCATATTTCAGCCCGACTAGATCTTTCCCTACTAGATCATTGTGGACGATTTCATATTTTTGATCAGCAAAAACATCTTCAATTCGATCAGTGGCAATAATATACAAGCTACCATCGATTCGGAGTGCAGTGTATTTGATGTTCTCCCCTACCGCAAGTGCAACATTACCAATTAACGTCCACGGCGTGGTCGTCCAAGCTAAAATATAAGCAGAGTCTTTTATTTCGTATTTTCCATCGGCAAATTTCTGTCCTGATTTTAAGTGAAATTTCGCAACAACCGATAAATCTTTAATATCTTTATATCCCTCGGCAACTTCGGATTGTGAAAGAGTCGTCTCGCAGCGCGGGCAAATATGCATCGAGCGATAGCCCTCGTAGATCAGGCCTTTGTCCCAAAGTTCTTTAAATACCCACCAGACCGATTCCATGTAGTTTGGGTCCATCGTCTTATAAGCATTTTCCATATCGGCCCAGCGGCCAAGCCGATGGATAACTTTCTTCCACTCTTCGGCATATTCCAAAACCTTTGAGCGACAAAATTCGTTAAACTTTTCGACACCGAATTCTTCAATTTGTTTCTTGGTTTTAATCCCCAGTTCTTTTTCGGCAATATTTTCAATTGGCAGGCCATGACAATCCCAGCCCCAGCGACGATCAACCCTCTTGCCCTTCATCGTCTGGTAACGAGGAAATACATCTTTTACAGTCGAGGATAGAATGTGGCCATAATGCGGAAGACCGGTTGCAAAAGGAGGCCCGTCATAAAAAACGTATGGTTTATTCTCTGGTCTTTCAGTAATTGAACGCTCGAAAATCTTGTTCTTCTCCCAGAACTTTAAGATTTCCTCTTCTTCTAAAGCGTACTTATTTTTTTGCATTTTGTTAAAAAATCATATTGGTCCGGTTAGTATTCCTTTCTGCAAAATCGACTACGTCGTATTATTGCAGAAGCGTCAATTACCGGACGCACCTGTCTTCTCTCGTCCCAACAAGGTGGAACTCGTTCAACATATGGCAGGCCCTAGAGGAGTCGGTCACAAGTTCGCGCCTGCTGGCGCGACTCGCTACCCCGCCTCGCTCGTCTTCACTCGCTCCGGCCTTCGACTCCTTGGTCGTCAAATATTTTTGCACCCACCTCCGGTGGTTGCAAAAATCTGGCAGGCCCTAGAGGAGTCGAACCTCTGACTGCGGTTTTGGAGACCGCCATTATACCGTTTAACCAAGGGCCTACATCCGCCTATCGGCGGAATTTTCAATTCTTAAATTCCAATTTTCAATTATTTACTCTCTTTGTGCTGCGTATGTTCCTTACACTTTTGGCAAAACTTCTTCATATCGAGTTTTTTAACTGGCTGGATATTTGAGCGACTCGATACATAATTTCTCCTGCCACACTTGCTGCATTCTAGAGGTAAGTTACTTAATCTTGTTCCTTTTTTAGCCATATCAACGCTTTCCTTTCATTACTTTAAAAACAATAATTAGAAACCCACCTATAAACAGAATTCCTCCTACAGAAGAGAGAACTACCGAAGATGTGAGGATGGGAACATCTGCCGCATCGGCCGAGGCAAGAAAAGTCGGATTCAACGATTGAGCAAAGGTCGCAACCGATCCAACGATCAATATCAAGCCGAATGTATAATTGAAGAATATTTTTTTCATAATTTTCTTTATTTATGGAGCCGATGAGCGGATTCGGTCACGAGTATTTGCCTGCTAGCAAATCTCTCGACCCCGCCTCGCCGCCGTCGCGGCTGCGGCCTTCGAATCCTGTCGTCTCCAAATATTTATTTACAATAAATCTGGAGCCGACACGCGGATTCGAACCGCGGACCTCAATCTTACCATGATCGCGCTCTACCAACTGAGCTATGTCGGCTTATCGTTTACTCTACTTCACCCCGCCTGTCATGGGCGGGGCAAGCTGAGTTACATCGGCAATGGTGCTGGAGGAGAGATTCGAACTCCCGAAGGCGCAAGGCCGTCTGATTTACAGTCAGATGCGTTTGACCACTTCGCTACTCCAGCAAATTAATTTCCTAAATGCTTCGCCGCCTTTGTATGATTTTATCTTTTTCTCTCTACTAACGGCCTGCGAACGCGTCAGAAATTTTTCAAAATGTACTAGTTTGTAAGGTGCTTTTTTCGCAGTATACCCAGCATGCTTGCAATTATGTCTTTCTACCCTTTCTCTCAAGCAAGAAGTTGATCCAATATAATAACTTCCATCGATTTTACTTTTTAATATATATGTATAATACATTTTTAGAGGCGTCCCGCCCACGGCGGGATGTAATTGACCACTCTACCAACCCGGCAAGACATCTGGAGCCGATAGTCCCGCCGTGGCGGGACGACCTACTTTTACTCAGCTCATTTTGGAGCCAGCGAAGGGATTTGGTCACCGGTCAAAATCTGCTGATTTTGCCGTCGACCCCGCCTCGCAGCCAAGCTGCTCCGGCCTTCGAATCTTCTCGTGTCTCCAAATCTTTCACCGCTTGGGGCAAGCCCCAATCGGTGAAATCTGGAGCCAGCGAAGGGATTCGAACCCCCGACCGTCACTTTACAAAAGTGCTGCTCTACCACTGAGCTACGCTGGCAAAAAAACAGGACTCTACCAACCGAAGGATCCCCCTGGAATCTGAGTCCCGACGCTCTGGTCGGGACCCCGACAGCTACGATCGTCGGGGCTATATCGGCAAACCTTAAAAGGTCTATCAAATGACTGAATATATATTAACAGAAAAACAGGTCTTACTCAAGATAATGCAGGATTTAGAACGGTTTGACCTTTAATTGTTGGAGCCACTTTTTATATTTCTTATTTTTAGGATCTAACTTAATTGCTTTTTTAACAGCTAGAACAGCTTCCTTGGAATCACCAATCGAGTTATAAGCAAAGGAAAGATTGAAATTATTTACGGCACTCCCAGGATTTAATTTTAGCGCTTCTTTGAGGGAATCTATCGCATCGGTGTAGCTTTTTTGCTCCAGATAAATTACAGCCAATCTCGAAAAAATAACTCCATTTTTGGGATTCTTTTTTACCGCCTCTATATACCATCGCTCGGCAGAAATATATTGTTTCTTTTTAAAGAGTTCTTCTGCCTTGGTAAAATTTTCCTCCTGTTCTTCAAAGGGATTTATCTCACTTTGGGAAATTTCTACTTTGTCTTGTTTGTCGACAGATGTAATTTGATCTTTGAGTTCTTCGTCGTTCTCTACCAGATATGCCCTGCGATAAACAATTACAAATCCCGCAACGAGCAAAAACAAAATTATGGCAGGATAAATTATCATAATACTCTTCTACTTTTAAAATAAATAAATAATTCTTCGGCAACTAGCTTGTAGTTAACATTTGTATTTTCCACCTTTGAGATAGCTACGGATATTTTTTTAAGCACATCAAGGCCAGTTTTATTTAACATTATTTTCTTAACTTCTTCAATACCATTTAAAAGCAGCCTCGTAAAGTCGCCTCTTTCGAGTTTACCAATTTCATCCGAATAATTCTTGAACGAACCGCTGAGCAGGTTTATAAAACTATTTTCACGATCGTAAGGTAAGTTTGTCTTTGGCATTATGATGATTTTCGACCTTGATTTGATCGTATCTATTACTTTAGAGAGGTTCTTTGTTATTAAGACAACCTTAAGGTAAACGGGTGGCTCCTCGAGTAGTTTAAGAAGCGTATTGGCCTGTTCTCTCTTGAGGAGCTCCGTAGAGCCTATCACGAACAATTTTAAAGAAGAGCTTATTGGTTTCATGTAGAGATCTTTTAGAACCCCCCTTAAAATCTCAACACCTTCCGAGGCTTCGAATTTATTGTGAGCTTCCTGCTTTATAAGTAGATTTTCAGCTATCAAAGCACCCCAATCATAATCGCCTTCGTCAGCAATTAAAACGGGTTGGCTGGAACGTTTAAGTTCTTTGATAAGGGCTTGTTTTTTTGATATCATGTTACTAACTTCAATATCACAATTTATGGAAGAAAATACAATAGAAGACAAAGTTTTAACCTGTCGCACCTGCCAAAAGGAATTTCCTTGGAGCAAGCAGGAGCAACGGTATTACGAAAAAAAGGGCTTCAAGAAACAGCCCCAAAAGTGTTCTGATTGTCGAGATAAAGCAAACAAGCTTCGAAATGAGAATATGTTTTATATTCACTGCGGACTTTGCAAGAAGGATGCAGCCATGATTACTCCCCCACCAAAAGATCGAGTAGCAATTTGCGATGATTGCTACAAAAAGTCCGTTAAGGAATATCAAAAAAATAAACCCTTAGAAAAACCAGCCGAAACGCCTGTTAAGGCTTAATCGATATATTTTTCTTCTTGAGAGTTCTAAAACAGTTCTGACAGAAAGTAAGCCCATTCTTTTTTTGCAAATTAGGCTTTACGACTCTTTTTGTTTTATGCAAAGAGTTCGGACGATTCAAGCTCATCGTATCGCCCTTACCACACAAGTAGCAAAATTTTGAACTGATATGCTTGGTTTGTACCTTTGACATTTGTACTCTTTTTAATTAAGATTAACTCGATCAACATCATATCAATAAAAATAACTTTTATCAAGAGATGAAATAGCCCCCATGGAAAACGTAATAACACTCATTCTAACGTTTATAGCTTTTTTTATCTGTCTTTCGGTCCACGAAGCAGCGCATTCGTTTATCGCCGACAAGCTCGGAGACCCCACCAGCAAGCATGAGGGGCGGTTATCACTTAATCCGCTGCGGCACATAGATCTTTTTGGAACTATCCTTCTTCCGCTTTTCCTAATTATTTCAGGTCTTCCTGCTTTTGGCTGGGCTAAACCCGTCATGGTGAACATTTATAATTTCAAAAACCCTGCTCGTGATCATTTTTTAACCGCACTCTCAGGACCGGCATCAAATCTTATCTTTGCCGTAATTCTGGGAGTAATCGTGGGATTAATCCCCTCTTTGAGTTTTCTAACTATTCTCATCAGGATTAACGTCATATTAGCCTTATTTAACCTCCTGCCAATTCCTCCGCTTGATGGAAGTAAAATTTGGCATCTGGTCCTAAGCGAAGAAAGTTATTTTAATCTCGAGCGCTATGGCCCCTTTATTCTAATTGCATTTTTACTGCTTTTTGGATCAGGCGCAGACTTTTTATTTAACCTCGGTGATTCACTGTCGAATGCGATTATCCATCTAATTTAAAAATTGATACACCCCCACACCTATATCTACATTGTTTAAAAGATACTTGTGCACAATTGCTAAAAAATAGGTGTGGGGGTAAAATCAAAGTGCCCCTGTGTATGTGATCGATAATTGTTTCAACAATTTTATATAAGGGAGAGCGAATCGGCCTATTCTGCGGAGTAGTCCTGAACTCACCCACCTGTAATAACAGGAACAAATCATCACCGCCCGCAGGGGCTCCCGCCTAGAGGGCATCTGCCCGGCGGGTTTTTAAAATGAAAATTATCAATAGAGATAAGTACGAAGAGAAATATAAGAATGTTTTTTTAAAGAAAAGCCGAGATAACGCCTCTTTGTGGTGGTTTTATCAGATTCTTTTTAAGCTCTGGGTTATTCACGCAAAAGTAACCAAACGAGATTTTTTCCTAACGGCGAAAAATTTAGAAAATGTTATTGGAAAAACCAAAATCTCTGGAGATTTAATCGATATCGGAGGCGGTAGCGGTTGGATGAGTAAATATTGGCGAGCTGGCGGGCTTTATACGGTTTTGGATCCATTATTTAGAAAAGATATTTTAAAGACCTCATCTTACAAAAAGAATCAACTTATTTTCATCCAAGATTCGGCAGAGCAGATACCCTTTGGGGATAATGAATTTGAATGGGGATTTTTGTGCGCTACGATCGACCACGTCAAAAACCCCCAAAAAGTAATTGCCGAAACATCAAGAGTTTTAAAACGAAGTGGACATTTATTTATCTCTCATAAAATTGACCACAACGACAAAAAGTATAGCCTAGGACACATAAGCCCTCTTTCCGAAACAAAACTCAAAAAACTTTTAGAACAATATTTTATAATCGAAAAAGAATTGAAATCTCCCGACAAAGAAGTAGTATATATTTGGCTAAAGAATAATAAATAATCGGGGCGTAGCACAGTTGGTAGTGCGCAGGGCTGGGGGTCCTGAGGTCGCGAGTTCGAGTCTCGCCGCTCCGACCAAAAAACTCAAAGATAAATTTGCTATGCAAAACTCCTCCGACCTTTCAAAATTCTGGGAGAAAATTCATTCTGGCAATTTTAAACTCAAAAAGGAACCTGACAATAAGTTTCTTATTTTTTTAAAGGAGTGCATTTATTTTAGTTATTCACAATATGAGTTATTTTTCAAAATCCTTCCAAAATTCTTAAATAAAGACCAATCTCTTTTGGAAATAGGATCAGCTCCCGGAAGAAATTTAGTACTGATAAATAAGCTCTTTGGCTGTAAAGTTTATGGAATAGAAAACGAGCCAAAGGGATACAAGCAAAACAGAAAAGTATTTAAAATAAACGGATTGCCGCAAAAAAATATCTTCAACGGAGATGTCTTAAACTATAAAACTTTAGATAAATTTGATGTAATTTTCTCTAACGGATTCATAGAACATTTCGAAAACCCGGAAAAAATTTTGAATCTCCATACCAGTTTACTCAAGAAAAACGGTTTAATTATTTGTATTATTCCGAACTTCCTCAATATTAATTTCACTATTCAAAAAATCTTTGATCGGAAAATCCTTGAATACCATAATTTAAAAATCATGAAACCTAATATTTATAGAAAACTCTTTAAAGATTACAAGATACAATACTCTGGCTATTATGGAATGTTTCCCACGCGAATATTCCAAACTAACAATAATCTCTTAAATTTCATTATTATGATCCTAAAACCATTGAGATTAATTACAAATTCACTAGCAATTCTATTTTCATTAATAATAGATACTAATAAGATTTCATTTAGCCCATTTTTAATAGTAATCGGGAAAAAAAGGTAAACTACGATTTACTTTCCCCTAAGAACTATAAAAGCCTCAAATCGTTTAAAGAAAAAATTTATCAAAAAAGTAGAATTATCAAGCAAGTAATTAGGGCTAAACTTTTCGAAATATCTTTTGGAAAAATCATCTTTCATATTTTCGACCCCTAAACTCTTTGCGATGCTTTCTATTTAAATTCCATACCATTTTTTGAAAAACAGGATCTACCCCTCTGCTCATCATTTTCGATATTAGAGCATTTAAATCTTTGGGGAAGCAGCCCCCGGAAAAACCACCCTCTTTTGTAACTTCCGTATGTGATTTTCCAATGCGTTTATCATGAAACCAAACCTTTCGGAATTCATCATAGTCAATATCTATTTTGTCGCAAAATTTTTTAATTTCGTTACAGAACATCACCTTGGAGCAGAGGAATGCATTCGTTGCGATTTTTGCAAGTTCGGCACTCTCGAAAGTTGTATGAATATATTTCACTTTCCGAGGATAAACTTTTTTATAAATTCTAGATATTTTTAGACAATCGGTTTTGTTGCCTCCCAATACTACCCGGTCGGCGCCTTTTATATCACGAACTGCCGATTTTTGCCTTAAAAATTCTGGATTGAATACAATATCGTGTTTGTATTTTCTTGCCACTTCCCTCGTTGTTCCCGGCTGAACTGTAGACTTGATGACCACGACCCTGCCCCTCTTTATCCAACCCAAACACTCATCGATCGCACTATAATCATAATCCTTTTTAACCCAATCAAATGGTGTTGGAACGCACAAAAATACCACATCGCATTCATTCACTTCCTCTTTTGAACAAGAGAATTTCTTGCTAGGATCATATCTAAGAACGTTAAACTTCTGCTTGAGGAGTTTAAAAAGGGCGCTACCGACAAAACCAACTCCAACTATCGCAATTTGCTTCATGTTTTGTATCTAAGTAAACTACTTATAGTTAAGCACTTATTCAAAAAAATAAAACTTTTTATACTATATAGTAAGCCATGTTATCATTATTAAAATCAAATATTCACTTATGAATTATTTTTTTCAACGAGCCATAAGAAAACTGGCTTGTAAAGCAAATATAGCATTCAGGTTATCCGTAAACGTTTTTATTAGAAAAAATAACGTGATATGTCCATGCTGCAAATATAAGTGTGGAGGATTTGCATCATATGGTAACCCGCTAAGAAAAAATGCTTTATGTCCCAGATGCGGATCGCTTGAAAGACACAGATTGATCTATTTATTTCTAGAAAAAACTTTGCCCAAAAATAAAAAAATAAGTATTCTTCACTTTTCACCAGAAGCCTGCCTGTCAAAACTATTTAAGTCCTATGAATCAGTTAAGTACACAAGCGCCGATTTAAGAAAAACTCGTGCTGAACGGTGCGAAGATATTACACAGCTCTCGTTTAGAGAGGGATCTTTCGACCTGATTTATTGTTCCCACGTACTCGAACACGTTAAGAACGACATCAAGGCGATGAAGGAAATGTACAGAGTATTAAAACCAAATTCTCTAGCAATTATTCTAGTACCAGTATCACATAAAACTGAAACACAAGAAAATATTATGAAAGTACCACAGAAGATGCAAAGAAACATGGCTTTGCACGACCATGTGAGAAATTATGGAGCAGATTTTAAAAAACGCATACTTCAATCTGGCTTCAGAGTAAAAGTTTTAGATTATTATAAGACTCTAGATAGAAAAACAAGAGAAGAATCCTGTTTGCGTCCCGAGAAGATCTTCCTTTGTTACAAGAAAAGAATTCCTCGGTGGTTTAATCTATGAAAAAAGACAGAAAAATAAAAGTAGTTGAAGTGATACCTACTCTTCATTCGGGCGGAGCAGAAAATGTAACAAAGTTTATATGCAAATATCTAGATCGTTCGAAATTTGATCTAACTTTGTTTTGTTTTTACAAGAGCCCAAAATACAACTGGCCAAAAGATTTAAATATAATTTTCTTGCACAAGAAAAAAGGTATTGATCTAAACCTTATTACACGTCTCAAGAATAACTTAAACAAAATTCAACCTGACATTATCCATTGCCACAATTTGAATTCTCTTTTATATGTAATCTTTGCACGCACACTCTTCCATAGACCAAGGATAGTTCAAACCATCCACAACGATCTTGAAAAACACTCTAATTCCATTTTTTGGAAAATTATCTTTATAATTTTCAAAATATATACCGTCAATTTATCACCCAAAATTAATAGATGCTTGCAGAGCAGAAAAGAAAATTTCAATATTGCAAATGGAATTGAATTGAATAAGTTCAGTAAACCGCGGACAAACGTAGAGGTGAAACAAATCGTTAATATCGGCAGGCTAGAAAAACAAAAAAACCATATTTTTTTAATTAAAGCGTTTGGATATATCGCGAAGCATGACAAGAACCTTAAACTTATAATTGCCGGACAGGGAACGTTGGAGAAAAAAATTAAAAAGGAGGTAAAAAAACTACACCTTCAAAGCAGAGTCAAAATAATCCCCAAACATGTTGATAGTGCAAAACTTTTTAAAAAATCTGATTATTACATTAGTTCCTCTTTTTGGGAAGGAATGCCACTCGTTATAATCGAAGCTCTGGCTTCGGGGCTTGCCGTATTCTCTACACCTGCCGGTGCTACCGAGGATTTAATAAAAAATAATTACAATGGATTTATTTATCGTGGAAAGACTCCCGAGGATTTAGCCGATCTTTTTGTAAAGGAATCCCAAGATAAGAAAAAAATACAAAAAATCAGAAAAAATTCCATAAAATCCTCAACGTATTTTAGTGCACAAATAATGACAAAAAAGTACGAGAAGGTATTTAAAGCATTGGTCGCCAAGCACCAATAGGGACTTTAGATCTAAGTTATGATAACCTGTAAATATGGACGAATTGAATTTTGATCTCAAAGAGATCAAGTTACCGACCTACGCTTTTATAGTTTATATCCTTCTAATTCCGTTCGAAGCGATTATGGCAACTCACATAATCGTTGTTGTGTCATACGCCACGATTACCGCTGTCATTACGAGCATCCTCATCCTTATTTATCTGCTATTCAAGCCAAGACTGGTCAAACTAACTAAAACCGCCGTTCCATGGGTAGCTTTTTTTATTTGGGCGGGACTTTCCATATATTGGTCAGTCAACAGAGCCGCTTCTATTTACGACTACATCTTTATTTCAAAACACTTTTTCTTCTTGCTAATAATCAGCTCATACCCATTCAATTATTCCGAAAAAAGGGTTATCAGACATGCTATTATCCTTTCGGGGATTTTACTTTCGACCGCAGTCTTCTTTACAACTTTTTACGTACAAGGCATAACTAGCTTCGTCAGGGCCACCATTACGAATGGTTACTATCGGGCAGATCCTAACCAGATCGCCAGCACGCTTCTTTTGCCAATCGCTTTTTTAATCGTTGACTTTGTGGAAAGAAAAAAATACAGCCTGCTTGATCTGATTGCAGCGGTAATACTTTTTTCAACTTTGGCTTATACCGGATCCCGCGGTGCTTTCATCGCATTTTTGGCCCTCGTTATAGTTCTTGTAGTTTTGTATTTCAAGCATGAGAGAAAGAGGAAGGCAATCCTGGCCTTTGTTTTCATTCTCTCATTAGCAACCGCATCAATAGCAATCATTAATCCCACTCTTCTGTCTCGTTTTGCTAAAATTGATAAACTTGACCGCTATAGCGCTAATCGTATCCCAATCTGGGAGGAGTCAATCAAGCTTTGGCGAGATAAACCTCTTGCCGGATATGGTTTTGGAACATTCAAGTCTATGTCAAACAAGATGACTAAAGAGTACAAAACTGCTCATAATATTTTGATTCAGGCGTTAGTAGAGGGAGGCGTTGTCGCTTTCATTTTACTTATCGCAGTGATCATTCCAACTGTGTCAATCAGGGGAAGTACGCCCTTTTCGCGAGCCGCTAAAGCAGGTGTTATAGGCGTATTCGTTTCCAGTATGTTTCTGTTTACCATAAATTATGATTACTTCTGGTTAGCTATTATTGTAGCTGAAATTGCCAATCGATCGACATTAATTAAAAAGAAGAAAGAAAGTGAAGTCGAAGTAGCCAAACCGGTATTTAAAAAACCCATATCCGTACTGGACATTTCGTAAACTCTGGTATATTAGTCCTATGAAAATTGTGTTTATTACGATTGCTGCTCCATTCTCCCGCAAGGAAACTTATATCGTAGAAGAACTGAGAAACATTTGCAGATTAAAGTGCGAAGTGTTTATTTTTCCTCTCACGAAATCAACAAAAGAGATAACAGCTTCAAACAAAATTTCTGCTCTATCATATAGAGCCTGTTTCTCAAAAAACTTCAAAGCGCTTATTGGGCAGTTGATTCGTAAACCATTTCGTATTTTTTATTCTTTCCTACATCTTGCAATAATCCAAAAGCCAAAGCGCTTTTTCTATACTCTCTACATTTTGCCAAAAATACTTCAGCTCACGGATTGGATCGAAAAAGAACAGATCGATCACATCCACGCCTATTGGGGTACAACACCTGCTACCTGTGCAATGATTGCGTCAGAATTAACTCAAGTCCCATTCAGCTTCACCATCCATAGAGCAGATATTATTTCGAATGACATCCTTGCTTACAAGTCAGAACGGGCTTTATTTGTGCGCAGTATATCGAATTGGGGAAAAGAACTGGCAATTAAGCTGGGAGCAGATCAAGACAAGATAAAAATCATCCATTTTGGCGTTAATATCCCAAGAATCTTGCTAATTAAAAAACGAACAAAGGAGATAAATATTGTTTGTGTAGGTGAACTCATCAGGCATAAGCGAATATATGAGCTTATAGAGAGAATCGCTAAGTTAAAAAAAATTAATCTCTTCATTTTCGGAGATGGAAGAGAAAAAAGTAGAATAAAAAGAATGATCAGAAGATCAAATTTGAGTGGAAATATAAAGTTACTCGGAACTGTCACCCCCAAGATGTTATTCGGATTTTACGAAAGTAGAAAATTCGATCTTTTCATTCTTCCAAGTAAAATCGAGGGGATACCTGTTGCAGCTATGGAAGCAATGGCTTATTCTATTCCAGTGGCAATAACAAAAGTCGGAGGTTCCGGCGAACTGATTAACAATCAAAATGGATATGTATTAAAACAAGACTTTAGTAATCTTGAAAAGATACTGAATAAATGTCCCGAGCCCGAGAAAATCACTAAGGCATACCTTAGAGTAAAAGAAGAGTTTAACGTTAATAAAACATCTTTAAAATTATTCAATACAATTAAAAAATATGCCAAAAAAAATAAAAAAACGATCTGGATCATCAACCAATACGCAGTATCACCGCAACTTCCTGGAGGAACTAGGCATTATGACTTTGCCAAAGAACTCACTCGCAAAAATTTAAACATCATAATCTTTACTTCCGGGTTCAACAATTTTGATAAAAAAGAGTCACTAAAATATGACAATGGGGGGGTTTTCCCAGAGCAAGTCGGGAAGAGCCTGAAGTTTATATGGATTAAAACTCCCCGCTATAGAAAGAACAATATATTGAGAGTTAGGAATATATTCATATTTGCCAAGAACCTAAGAAAGATTATAAGTGACTTTATAAAACCCGACCTAATAATTGGCTCTTCTCCAAATCTTATAGCTTCATATCAGGCCTATAAAATAGCAAGGTTTATGAAAGTCCCGTTCATTTTTGAAGTACGGGACATTTGGCCGCAAAATTTAATAGAGCTCGGCGCCAACAAGCTTAATCCATTTATCATCTATTTAAGATATATCGAAAAGATCCTGATGATAAAAAGTGATAGAATAGTTTCCCTAATGCCATATTTTGCTAACTATGCCCAAAAAAAGTTTAAAGTAAGTTCAAAAAAATATCATGGATTTCAAACGGAGTCTCCGAAAAATTCATTAAAAAGCAAAGGATTGCCGATGGAATAAACAACCACTTTGCAATAACGTACGCAGGAACAATTGGGGTTGCCCAAAATTTCGAAATAATAATACAGTGCGCTAAAGAGTTGTTACGATATAAAAAAATAAAATTTATTATAATCGGAGACGGAACCGAGAGACAGAAAATAATCGCTTTAAAAGACAAATTGAATTTAAGTAATATTATGATAAAAAATTCTATTTCTAAAAATAAGATTTTTAAAGAACTTAGAAAATCTGACGTTTTATTATTTTCTCAAAAAAAAGCTGCAATTTATTCTTATGGTCAACCACCCAACAAAATCTTTGATTATATGGCCGCCAGCAGACCGATAATCTTCGCATCATCGGCTAAAAATAACCTAATCAAAGAAGCAAATTGCGGTATAAGTATTAGACCGGAATCACCAGAGGAACTCGCCAAAGCAATTATTAGATTATATAATATGAGCCCTATCGAACTTCAAAAAATGGGTAAAAATGGTCAAAAGTTTGTAAAAAAGTATTATAGTATCAAGCACCTAGCAGAAAAGTATTATCAAGTTATCTCGGAACTTACTTAAATATGAATCTCTACCAAAAATTTACCAAACCTCTGCTTGATTTTACATTTTCGTTTTTTCTAATTATTATTTGCCTGCCAATATTTACTGTCATCTCTCTGATGATCTTAGTTGTCGATGGAATTCCAATCATATTTAAGCAAAAACGCATTGGATACCTCGGACAAAAATTCATTATATATAAATTCAAAACGATGAGAGGCCCTGGCGGACCACTTCTTACTTTCGAGGATGATAAAAGAATCACTAAACTTGGAAGATTCTTGAGAAAGTATAAACTTGACGAACTGCCCCAATTAATAAACGTTCTGAAGGGTGAGATGAGCTTTGTCGGCCCAAGGCCAGAAGTACCTATTTTAGCCCAAAAACGCTATCAAATTAGTAAACTTCTACCCCAGTTTAAGCCTGGTATTACAGGTTTAAGTACAATAGAATTTATTAACGAAAGCCAATATCTTCGCGATAGTCGAAGGAATGCATATAAGACATACTTTCAAATTATTTTGCCCCAGAAAATTAAAATTGATGAAAAATATGCAAATAATTGCAATTTCTTTATCGATTTTATAATATTGTTAAAGACGATCAAAAGATTATTATTGTTTTAGGCATTGGTGATCTGATACAATATTTATGAGGGGAAATATTGGAAGGAAATCATTTTTCAATTAGAAAATACTATTTAATAGTAATACTGGTTGCATTTGCGTTGGCAGTCGGCACGTATGTTTATTTTGTGACGGATAATTCTGTATATACAGCAAGAGGCAAGTTCAGTTATTACTTCAAGACCAGCGAGAGCTCAACCAATAATCTGCCATTTACCTCCGACGCAATGACCAAGTCTATTTCTGACTCTATTCAAACTAGAGCTTTTCTCGAGCAACTTTATAAATCTGCAAGTCTGGAATTTTCGAACAATCTGGCTAATAATCCCACTAAATATATAAAATCCTCTGTAGTCGAAGACTCGAGTGTTATTCAGGTAAGTATTTTTAGCGAAAACAAGGAAACATTAAACCAATTAAGCCGAAAAATTTTTACTGTCCTCGAGGGTTCAGCAATTATTGCCGGCACGACTCCTAAGCCAACAATCAATATTGTTGACCCCCTCTTTACAGACCCTAAAGCAGTTTACCCAAAACCGCTCGAATATTCAGCGATCGTCTTTATCGGCTCTCTTCTAATCGGAATAATGTTCCTCTATGTATTTTCAAACGAGAACTAGAAATTTATCACTCCGCTTCCGAGACAGACTTCTTTAAGGTATAAAACCGCAATTTGACCTGGCACAAGGGTGCTGTGAGGTTTAGAGTAGAAAAGCTTAATACGATCGCTGTATATCTTGATCTTTGCTTTGAAGAGCTCTGCACTAGATCTAGACTTAACTTCAACTTCAAGTTCATTCTTTTCAATTTGAGATAGAAGATTAATTGGCTTTAAAACAACAATCTTCTTAAATGACAAACTGATGTCTTTCGAGACAACCAGAGTAGATGGTGGTTTTTTTTCAATAACATAATACGGCCCTCCAGCAAGTTTAATGCCCTTGCGTTGACCCAGAGTGTAATAATTAAGGCCTTCGTGAGACCCCAGGGCTTTACCGTGATCGTTTTTAATTTTACCTGCGACAGGTTTTATTTCATTCTTTATAAACTCCCCGTATTCATCGTTTGAGAGAAAACAAAAATCCTGGCTCTGTTTAACAGTGGAATAAGTCTTTAAAATATCGTAATTTTTAGCCAAAGAGTAAACCTCTTCCTTTGTCAGATTCCCCAGGGGAAAAATAATCCTGGGCAACAAATCCCGAGGC
>JBDRAU010000026.1:0-4613 GCA_043823315.1 bacterium | reverse complement strand
AATTATAAAGCGAAATTTAAATATGCGATCGGAAATCCTAATAGTGAGTCAATTTACCTAAAAACGACCAACCTTACGTTTAATTTTTGGGGAATACCCTTGGGTCAGCCTACTAGTTTTATGCAACCGGGGTCAAATACTGTCAATTATGCCCCAAGTGCCGAAGTCAAGCTTGATCCAGGGCAATATATTACAATGGAAACTCCTGAATTTTTAGTTAGCGATAGTGTCGTTTACTCAACCCTTTCTTTTGCCTCTGGGATATATGATCGTAATTCAGATGGTAGTGCCAACATGAGCAATTCCGGTGCGAGTCCGGTGGGTTGTATCACTGATCCGTTTAGCATTTATGATCTGGGAGGCGAGATTTTAGAGCAGCCGAGTTTCCCCGATTGGCTTGATGCTACGACTGTAAACAACTATCAATCGGTATGGACTGCTGGACAGAAGAAATCGCTTTCCGATGTGGTTTATCAATTTGTTAAGAAAATTACTCCGAACACTTCAGAACAACAACAATTTGGTTCAGATGCAGTGTTTTTTGACGGAGGAAATATTTATAGCAAAACCTCAACTATGCCGGCTTGGTATAAAAGGAATTATCGTTTGGCTATTGCGCCACTTTCGGTGGAAAAACAAGCCGATGGAACTTATTGGGTCAGATTTAGAATTGGGCTTGGCAATCCCTCTAATCAGCCGATACAGATAAAAGATTCTTTACTGACAATTTGGTTTCATAAAATAAATGGTGATTCGACCGCTAATGCGGGATATGCAAATCTTAAGTTTGATAACGGGAGCCCGACAACACTTGCTCCCGGACAATATATTACAAAAGATACAAATACTTTCGTGGTCCGCGATCCAATTTATTATACAATTAATTATGCCGATACGATGCTGCGCGACGATGGAAGCTGGGATGATGGAGCAAGTTCAATTTTTTCTCTTCCGAATCCAATCTCACTTTATACCCTTCTTGGTATAGAGGTCCCTGCGGTAATTCCTAGCGTGACCGTAACTCAAATCTCAACTATACTTCCTTCGCCCTCACCATCACCTTCGGCTACTGTAACTGCTCATGTCAACACATTCTCCTTCCCTAAAGGCTTTTCTGTTTTTGGCAATACTAAAACAATCAGCAAAGAAACTTTTTCGGCGGCAGGGCTTTATCTCTATAAATTTGATGGCGAGAACAATAAGTGGCTTCTTCATCCAGGACCCGACTCTTTTGACGCTACTGCCTTCTACGGCTATTACGTCTACAGCAAACAAGACACTAAGAATCTCTCTATCCCCTACGACCTTGCCGTCGTTAATCTCTACAAAGTAACTTCCGGCTGGAATATGCTTTGGTCAGTCAATGAAAAACCTAAGAATCAACTTCAGCTTGAAATAAATGGTCAGGCAAAATCTGCTGATGAGTGGATAACTGAAGGTAAACTCCACAGCCGAATTTTTATAATTGAGAACGACAAGACTACCGATCCCTGTGTATACTTTAAGCTCCTCTCTGACAGTGATTCTTCCGCCAATTGCCAAAACGGTGCACAGAATCTCGGTACCCTTTCGAAAATTCCTGCAGGCAGAGCTTTTTGGGTCTATGTCAATAAGTAAACACTCGGGTTGATTAATAAGCTGATTAGTATATTATTTTTTCGTGATAAAAAAAGATAACAAAAAAATTAATAATTCCCGAAACAAAAAATTTGATCTTTTGTTTTACTTTGTTGCAACCGTTGTTTTTTTAATCATAGTCATTACTTTTACTTGGCCGCTTGTTCAAAATATAACTCACTCCATTATTGGTCAATACAATTTTACTGATGGGCCATTTTTTATTTGGAATCTTTGGTGGGTTAAGAAAGCGATTCTATCGCTTTCGAATCCTTTTTATAGTGACTATGTTTATTTTCCTTACAAAGCTAACCTCGCACTGCATACTCTAACCTTTACCTCCGGCCTCATCTATCTGCCTTTAAGTATCTTTTTCCGGCCCCTCACTTCTCTTAATATAATCCAGATCTTGTCTTTTCTGGGAAGCGGCGTGGGGATGATGATTCTAGTCAGTTATTTAACGAAGCCGGTGACCTATTTGCAGAAATCAGCTTCCTATATATCGGGCATTATCTTTGCTTTCTCGCCGTACATATTTTCGCACTTGATGGCCGGACATTATAACCTTACAATGCTTTGGCCGTTTCCTTTTATCGTTTATTTTCTCTTTAGAGTAGTTGAAGAAAAACGAACATCTCACTCAATTATTTTAGGAATTCTATTTACTGCCCTTGGATATCTTGACTTGCAGCTTGCGTTTTTTGCGGGAATAATCTGTATTCCAGTTGCTGTGGGATTATTCATTACCGGCAAGAAAAAATTCTTTATAAAAAAATTGCTTCTTTTGCTTCTGCCCGCGGGTGTTTTTTTTCTGTTTTTCCTCTTGCCCTACGTCATTTTAATGAGGGAGTTTTGGGGTCATAAGGAGCTTCTTGGAACCTATAATAATGGTGATGTTTCAATTATTTTCGGTCCGAATCCTCTTAATTCGATTTTCAAAAATTATAATCTCCCGATGGTGATTGACATGATCGGTTCTTACAGAGAGAACACTGTTTCGCTTGGTTTTACGGGATTGTTTCTTGTGTTCATACTATTTGTTTTATTTCCAAAGCAAATTGTTAAAGAAAAAATAATATTTATATTTGTACTTTTACTCGGAATTGTTTTGGCAATGGGTCCTTATTTACAGGTGGATTCAAAAGTTTTTTATAATATTAAATTGCCGTTTTATTATCTCCAGAATCTTCCTCTTTTTAACCTCGGCTTGGTACCGCCTAGATTTATCGTCATCGCTTATTTCGCCCTGGCTACATTGGCGGGGATGTCTCTTTTTTGTCTCGTAAAGTTTTTTGAAAGCAAGCGAAAAGCATATTTGGCGGTAATTTTTCTTGTAATATTTATTTGCTCCGCTGGAGTAGAATTTTACTCCGGACGAATGCTCATTCAAAACCTTGAGGATTATCCTATTTTACAAGAAATTATAAAGGAAGAAGGAGACTTTACTATCCTGCCCTACGGCAGCTCTCAGCGCGATGGTTATATGCAAACCCAACACAACAAGAGGGTTGTTACCGGATTTTTGGGTCGGAGAATTCACGATTATTATATGTCCAAGTATTGGTACGTTTATCCGATTCATCAAATAGCGGCAAATTATGCCAATGAGTTAAATCTAAACGATGACGGGGAAAAAGTCAGAAAAACTTTTGACGAATACAAAATAAAATACATCGTTGCCGATAAGGTTCAGAACAATTCCGATGAGTTAGAAAAACTGGATGCCTATCTTAAAAAGATGAACCTAAAGATTAAATTTAACTCTGATACTCTGACTATTTACGCCGTATATTAAGCCTCCTGAATTTTTTGGCTTGAAAAACTAGCTCTACCCTACTATATTTAACAAATGGCAAACAAGTTATTGATCGGAGCTAGTTTGGGCGTGTCCGGCATCGAAGCGATTATTTGTGATCGCAACTTTAATATTCTAGAAAAAAAGTCGGCTCCGTTCCCAGGCGAAATTGGCAAGGATTCTATAATATCCAAACTTACAAAAACAATCACTTCTTTGTCGGAATTTCATAATGCTTTTGCGGTGGGAGTAAGCGTTCCAGCGACATTTTCTCCTGATCAAAATAAAATTATAAAATCGACAATCAAAGACTTGGACGGGGTGGATATTTACAGACTCGTTTCAAAAAAAATAGATAAACCGGTTTTCTTTTTTAGAAGGAGTTTGGCGATAATGCTGGCCGAACAAGCTTTTGGGGCGGCCAAGGACTTCAAAGATGCAATGCTTATTGAAATTGGTCGTGATATCAGCTGTTCTCTTTTAATTGGCGGGAAAATTTATAAAGGAGCGACCAACTCGGCTGGCTTAATTGGAGACACTATCGTTGATATTACCAGGGCAAAACGTAACGACTCTGGCAGTTTTGCTTCGCTGATTTCGGGTGAGGGGGTGGCATCATTAACTGGAAAATCTGTTTATGAAATGCTCAGTTCGTCAGATGGAGAGGGTCTTGTCTCAAAACAAATCCTTCGAGATCTCAAAGAAAGTCTGCTAACTGGTTTTATAAATGCAAAATTGATTTTTGATCCTGAGGCATTTATTGTTTGCGGAGATATTTTGGAAAATTATAAATTATTCGAGGCATCTTTTAAGGATTTAGACGTTATAATTAAAAAGGGAGAGATTGGTTCGTCTGCCTCGGCACTCGGCGGAGCGATTGCGCTTTACAATAAAACCAACTTAAAAAACAAGGGCTAAAATGATCGGATATTTAAAGGGAAATATTATTGCAAAGTCAAAATCATTCGTGATCTTGGAGGTCAATGCGGTCGGTTATAAAGTTAATACTGGCAATTTTCCCAAAGCTGATATTGGCAAAAAAGCGGCATATTTTTGTTATCACTATACGAGGGAAGACACCAACGAGCTCTTTGGATTTTTAGATTTTGCCGATTTGCAATTCTTTGAGCTTCTACTTAGCGTTTCGGGGGTTGGGCCAAAAGTTGCTCAAACGATTATGGTTAATTTAGGACGGGATAAA
>JBDRAU010000025.1:0-3932 GCA_043823315.1 bacterium | reverse complement strand
TGAACCTTTACGCTGTCATCAGAATCTTTAAGCGCGTCACTTAAATCAACTAATTCATCTTGTTTATTGTCGTTTTCAATCATAAATGTATATTTAAGATATTAATTTATTTATAGCTTTTAATCAAGTGGACTATTCTTAGATTAGCTCGGACGTTTTTCGCCGCCGCAGGCGGCGAGGAAAAGCTCCCGTGATTTGCGGCTCGCCCGCAAGCGGGCTCGCCGCGTTCTTTGACAATTTCAAGTTTTTAGCGAGTAAATCTCACTAAGTAAAATCTTAACAGATTTTACTCTTGGCGGCAAATTATTTAATCAAAACAAAATCCGCCAAAACAAGCGGATTTTGCTCGTCCTCACAAGGAAAAGAGTTTTTAGAATTAAGGTAAGATTATACTATCTGAGGTTTCAATATTTGCCTCTGCCCATCCTATTTAACAATGCGGATACTCTCGCAGCCTTTGAACTCCTGTCCACCTAGAGTCTTTCCGGCCAGGCAGGCTTCTGTATCGCCAGACTGTAAGTTCAACAAATCTTGTGTCTTAAAATGCAAAACCATATCCAGTAGCCCATCGCCGTTTACATCTTCGGGCGTTTCACCGATGGAAAGTGGAGATATGTCAGCAAATAATACAGTACTTCGGTCAACGGTAGTTGCATCAAAAGTCGAATCACTTAGAATGGCCACAGGAACGTTGCCTTTACTCTTGAGGTTGATGGAGTTAGGGAAGCTGCCGGGCTTAATGTCAATTAGCACAGGAATAGGAATAACAACTATTTCATAACCTAAACCTTTTAGGCCATTTTGATAATGCTGCTGAATTTCAGCTTCGCTTAAAACCCTGTCATAAATGGCGACTTCATCCATTGTTATAGCGCTCATACCCCAGCCACATCCTCCCGAGGTAAACCCATGAAACACTAAAGGCTCATTGTTCGCAAGGGAACCGACAACATTGTCTAAAACACTTGCTACTTCTTCCCCGTTTACGAAGAGATTAAACTCGTTTCCCCTGTCCCGTGATAAGACAACATAAGACCAGCTACCGCAAGGATAGGTTAAAGGTGATGACATACCTTGGCCGATACTTTGGCCGTTAACCATATCAAAGGTTTGAAGGGCGAACTTATAATTTGAACTCCCATATGGGCTTGGGACTGTAAAGAGTACGTAACCTACACCATTATAGCTTCCCATATCATGATGCTTGCTTATAGTTAGCGAACCCTGCCAGCTATTCGGCGGACAGGATGGTTTTATCCAAGCTTCTATCGTGAAGGAATCTAAGTTTGGGAAATTGTCTACTTTTGCTGCAAATGGATTAGAGCAGCCCATCGCACCATGCAAACCTTGGTTAATAATTCCCTCTGCATAGCTTCCATAATATCCCATTGTTCCATTGTAAATTCCTAATTCGTCGGTAAGACTACCATCAAATTTCCAATAACTAACCATCCCTGATGGATAAGTCTGAGCTGAAATATTCCCTGCAAAAGCAACTATTATTGCCCCAACAACTATAAATGAAAAGCTCGCTATATATTTTACTCTTCTCTTATTCTGTAGTTTCATTGTTTAGTGAAGTAACCCCATAATTCAACAACTTTTTGGTAAAGTTAAGATAGAATTATGGAGAAGAAATATTTGGTTATTAATGATTCGACCTTTATAATTAAATTAAAATTTTAAATGATTAAAAATTTTCTTTTCCCAAAATTAAAATGCAGTCCGAGCCGATATTTTCCGGTTCTTTGGCGGTTCTTAAAGAACGCGGCGAGCCCGCTTGCGGGCGAGCCGCAAATCACGGGAGCTTTTCCTCGCCGCCTGCGGCGGCGAAAAACGTCCGAGCTAATCTAAGAATAGTCCACACTTTCGGATATGTCAATGTTTCCGCCTCGCCGCTTCGCGGCTCGGCGGCCAAATTGAAGGGAAACTTGAAAGAAAAAATCAATTTTTGGTTTTGTAGGTAAAAGAAAATTTTTCGTTAAACTAACAAAGATATGGAATACATAATTTACGCTAGAAAATCTACCGAAGACGATGACCACCAAGTCCTTTCGATTGAATCGCAACTCTGCGAGTTGCGGGAATTTGCCGCCAAAGAAAAACTTGAAATCGTCGCCTCGCTGTGCGAGGCAAAAACTGCCAAAGAACCTGGCCGAATTATATTCGGAGAAATGTTGAAACGCATTGAAAAGGGAGAAGCGGAAGGAATTTTGGCTTGGCATCCTGATCGCTTAGCCCGCAATAGCATTGACGGAGGAAAGGTCATATACCTTCTGGACACAGGTCAGCTAAAAGACCTTAAATTCCCAACCTTTTGGTTTGACAGCACGCCCCAGGGTAAGTTCATGCTGAACATTGCCTTTGGACAGAGTAAATACTATGTGGATAACCTTAGCGAGAACGTCAGGCGAGGTCAACGACAGAAGTGCAGGCGCGGTGAATGGCCTACAAAAGCACCTCTTGGCTATTTAAACAACAAAAACGATAAACGGCGTATTGATGTTGATCCGGTAAGGGCGCCTTTGGTTAATAAGGCATTTGAGCTCTACTCTACCGGGGACTACACTCTAAAGGCGCTCGCTAAATATCTAAAAGACGCTGGCCTGCGAAACTCCAAAGGCAATGTTCTGGCCAAGACCTGTGTCCAGAATATGTTAAAGAAAACCTTTTACTACGGGACATTCTTTTATCGCGGAGAATATCATGCCGGAAATTACGAGCCAATTATTTCCAAGTCTATATTTGACCAGGCCCAACAGGTGATGGCCAATCGTGGCAAGAAAAAGCGGCAGAGAAAATACCAGTTCGCTTTTTCTGGGCTTATGCGATGCGGCCATTGCGGTTGCATGATAACCTGCGAGAAGCAGAAGGGCCATCACTACTACCACTGTACCAAGAAAAAGGGGACCTGCGATCAGAAGTATGCTCGCGAAGAACTTATTACTGAACAGATGAAGGATATTATCCAACGAGTATCTATGCCTGACGATTGGGCTAATAATATGCTCAATAAACTCGACGAAGAGAAAGCGCAAGCTAAAAGCGAAACTAAAGTCTTAGTTCAAAATCTCGCCGATCAAAAATCTGAAATTGAGCAGAAGCTTAACCGGTTGCTTGACCTTTACATCGAAGGCAAAGAGATAAGCCAAGAAGAATACCAGACTAAAAAGCATGAATATCTCGATCGAAAAGCTAACATCCAGCAGAAAGTGCGAGATTTTGAACTAACGGGAAATAATTGGCTCGAACCTATGAGAGAGCTGATTTTATCCTCATGCCAAGCCAAAATTCTTATATCCGAAAATAATCCGGATAAAATTTCAACATTTCTGAAAAATATCGGCTCGAACTTTATTTTAAAAGATAAAAAATTCCAATTTGAAGGGAAAATCGGCTGGCGGCCGCTGCTGAAAAACGCCTCTTTTAAGGGTTGGCTGGCGGGCAGGGACTCGAACCCCGATAGTCGCCTCCAAAGGGCGATGGCTTACCATTAGCCGACCCGCCAATAATCTGCGATTCCATCAATCCAACCGGAAATTTTTCGATTTAACGAGCTACTGCTTTTCACCCGAACCCGTAGCAACCCATGATAATCTCGAACAATTCGCTTCTTTGTTTTACTTCGTTTGTTTTTCTTAAAATAAACCGCTTGAAGCTCTTTGGTCTTAAGAGACAGAACTCTAATCCAATATCGTTTTATTTCAGCAACATTCTCGCGCTGCGCCTCATGTACATACAAATCATATTTTATCTGATTCCTCGGCACTTTACAAATATCGACTAACCATTTGATATACAAAAATACCATCCTGGAATCGGAATTTCCAAATTCCACGCCTGCCGCCCGAGAATTCTGCTTCTCCTTTGCTCCTTCGGCCCAATATAACATTATGCCCATCAGCCAAAGATCCCTTTTGCTTATCCTTTCA
>JBDRAU010000024.1:0-3495 GCA_043823315.1 bacterium | reverse complement strand
CACTTTGCATCCTTTGAGAAAGCCCATCGGGGTTCTGGTAGTCAGAAGGATATATTCCCCAAAGAGAATTTTGTTTACAATCCTGATACCGATTCCTTTATCTGCCCTAAGGGAAAAGAGCTTAAACGCAGGCGATTTAGCAAACAGCGCCGTCAATGGGAATATACAGCTTCACTGAGTATGTGTCGTAATTGTAGTTCATTCTCCCAATGCACTCGGAGCAAGACCGGAAGATCATTGAAGCGTCATGAACGCCAGGAAGATCTGGATAAGATGCAGCTGCAAGCGGAATCAAAGGAATCAGTTAAAGATATTCGAATCCGCCAGTCTCTTATGGAGCGATCATTTGCCAGAAGCACCCGCTATGGGTTCAAGCGGGCCCGATGGAGGCGCTTGTGGCGTCTTAAAATCCAAGAATATTTAACAGCAGCGATCCAGAATGTGATGGTACTTGTTCAACATGTCAAAGAACCAGACGCTACCCAGGCGGCCGCAAATCGGAAACCAGAAAAAAGCAACAGAACAGGGCAATTTATACGTCAATTTTTAGCATTATTCACAAACAAATTTATTTCAAAGAATTTATTACATGTTCCAACTGGATAAGGTTTAATTTCGATATGTTCTAATCCTAAAATTGGGGTTCGAGCAACAGCCCGTCAAGATGTGACACCATTTCTCTTAATAATGTCACTTTAAAAAGCAACGTAGAATATGTTATCCTAATACTTAAGTACATCCTTTAAATAATGTTTTTGCTTTATTTACCTGGAATTAACAAGGGGACAAAATCTTTGCGTGTCGTATTAATACTACTTTTAATCCTCTTTGCATTAAGCGGCTGTGCCACAACATCCAATAAAGCTACCTCATCTGACACCTCAAAGCTTCTTGTCACAGAACCAAACGGGGATGATTTTGAAGATGAGTTCAGTGATGAAGAATTTGATATCAAAAAAGTGAATGACCCCTTAAGAGGGTACAACCGCTTTATGACAAAGTTTAATGATAAATTTTTTATTTATCTCCTTGATCCCGTTGCCAGAGCCTATAAAGCGGTCGTCCATGAGGAGATCCGCTCCAGTATCGGAAACTTTTCTCATAACCTGATATTTTCTATTCGTGTCGTCAACAATCTGTTGCAACTTAAATTTAAAAATGCGCTCGAAGAGACAGCACGTTTTAGCATCAACAGCACCATCGGATTGTTAGGTCTTTTTGATCCCGCAAAGAAATATTTCAATCTCGAGCCTCATGAAGAGGATTTTGGTCAGACTTTAGGCCATTACGGTCTGGGAAGCGGCTTTCATATCGTTTTACCCTTTTTGGGGCCTTCCAATTTACGTGATATGTTAAGTCTCTTTCCGGATTCCTACATCAGTCCATTTTATTATTTCAGCGAAAGATGCTATAATTTATTGCCAAACAGCTATGCGTCGAGCTTGTCGGTAATGGCGGATCAGGTCAATAAAGAGTCCTTACAGACAGGGAAGTATGAAACCATCAAAAAAGATGCGGTAGATCTCTACCCTTATCTTAGAGATATCTATGAACAATATCGAGACCGACTTATCAAGGAGTAATTCATGGCATCTAAACTAGTAAAGATCTTTTTTCTTTTATCTTTTTTTTATATTTCCACTCTATTAGCTGATGATAGTGATATTCGAAAAATTTCCAATCTCTTTACGCAAAAAAGCAATCACATCATGGAGATCGTTAAAAACGAAAAACTAAGCGAACAGGAACGTAATGATAAGATCATAGAAATCGTTGATCCGATGTTTGATTTTATGCTTATGGGAAAATTGAGTCTGGGGAAAAACGTTTGGAGATCTTTAAGCAAAGAAAAACAAGAAGCGTTTACCAAGCTCTATGTTGAACGTATGAAAAATTCCTACTCTAAAAAAGTCGATATGTATACCGACGAAAAAATCATCATTTATAGTGCTTCCCAAGAAAAAGATAACCGCATTACCCTGATCACACACCTTGTAGGCAACGACGGGAACACTGAAGTCATCTATAAGTATTATAAACCTGAAAAAGCACTTGATGGAAAAGATGAATGGCTTGTCTATGATGCAATTATTGTAGGAGTCAGTATTATCAAAACCGATCGTTCACAGTTTGAAGAAGTGCTCCAGAGTAACAGTATTGATGCACTCATGGAAAAAATGCGAGCACGCAAAGAGTAATGATAGAAAACTTCTACACAAGATTTATACTTCGCTATCCAAAAACAATCCTTCTTGTTTTGGGATTGGTGATCACGCTGCTTGGTTTTTTTGCTGCAAAACTTGAGATCGACGCTTCTGCCGAGACTCTTATGCTTGAAAATGACAAGGATTTGGAGTTTTCACGTGTCATCACTGAACTTTACAGGGTAGAAGATTTTTTAGTTTTAACTTTTACGCCAAAAAATGGTGATATTTTTGCTCCACATTCGTTACAGACATTAAAAAAACTTCAAGATGATATCGTCAAGCTTCCTTTAGTGGACTCTGTTACCACCGTTCTAAATGTCCCCCTTTTACAAAGCCCTGCTAAGCCAGTCAGAGAACTTTTAAAAAAGATCCCGACACTAGAGTCTCCTGACACCAATATGACACAAGCAAAAAAAGAGCTTCTTAGCAGTCCGCTTTATCGTGAAAATTTAGTCAGCAAAGATTTCAAAACTACTGCATTATTGATCAATCTGGTATATGACACCCTTTACTTTGAACTTTTAAGATCTCGAGACGATCTTCAAGCTAAAAAGCGCCATAAGACGATCACCGATGAAGAACAACAAAAACTTAATATCGCACAACAAAAGTTTAAGACCTACAGAGATAAAATTCGTATAGAAAGCCATCAAAACATCGTTGCGATTCGGGCCATAATGGATAAATATCAACAAAATACCTACCTGCACTTAGGCGGTCTTCCTATGATCGCCGATGATATGGTCACTTTTGTCAAATCGGATCTTAAAACCTTTTCTTTGGTTGTTTTTGCTCTTTTGATCATCATTTTGAGTATCCTTTTTAAACAACCCAGATGGGTTCTCATTCCATTAACCGTCTGTATGGTTGCGGTTGTGGCGACAAGCGGTCTGCTAGGGATGTTTGGGTGGGAAATCACCATCGTATCTTCAAATTTCATCTCCCTGCAGCTTATCATGACGATGTCTTTAGTGATCCATTTAACGGTTAAGTATCGGGAGCTTCTTGAAAAGCATCCTGATCTTCCGCAAAAAACCTTAGTATTACAAACTGTTACCACGATGGCTAAGCCATCATTTTTTGTCGTCATTACCACAGTCACCGGTTTTAGCTCTTTAGTACTAAGCCGGATACTGCCGATCATCAATTTCGGATGGATGATGAGCATTGGTGTTACGTGCTCCTTGCTGGTTACTTTTATCATTTTTCCAACCGTTGTGCTTTTGCTTAAAAAAAAAGTGCCACAAAAAGACAAAAAAATGCACTTCTCCTTTACCAGTTTCATTGC
>JBDRAU010000023.1:0-3440 GCA_043823315.1 bacterium | reverse complement strand
ACATCGGAAAGGCCGCAGGTTCGATACCTGCATTGCCCACAATTATTTAACGGGGCAGGCATTGCAAGGGTCATAGGTTTACCACGTGGCGACTCGCCATTTGGCGAAGAACTTTACGTGGTTCAAATCCTATACCACCCGCCATTGTGCACGAACAGAGGTCAAAGCCTCTGTTTTTGCTTTATTTAAGCTGTTTTCGCCCAGTTCTAACCCTAGGTATTCTTTCTCAAGCGCTGGATAGGCTTTTTGGATAGGCACAAACCATTCATTCGGCTCAATTATGAGTTTTCCCTCTTTAATTACGGGCGTTTTGCCTAATGCCATCAGTATTTCTTTTTTCAGTTCTAACCCTTCTTGCCCTTTAGCCGCAATAAACGCTTGGCGAGCGTAGGTAGCGAAATTAAACGTTTTTTCTGTTAGTTCCAGCCAATGCTCGGCTCTGCTTTCGGTCTCTCTTAATTTTTCTTTAAGTTGAGCAATTTGTATTTGCAGTTCGTTTTTTTCTTTAGTAAAAGTATCGTCATCTATCAATTGGCGGTATCGCATTTTAGTTAATTCGTCTAATTGCTTTTGAGCTTCTAACAACGCCTTGCATTGGCTTTCGTGAATTTTACTTCGGTCTTCAATTTCTTTATCGTTATTTTTATTCAAACATTCTAAAGCCCATTGCAAAAATTCTGGCAAAATTGTGTATTTTTCAATTTCCTTTTCAATCTGCAGCTCTAAATTTTCAAGCGGTATATGCTTATGCTGCGAACAGTTAATCTCTCTTTTCTTGCGAGTGCAATAATAATAAGTGAAGGTTTTTAAGTTGCCTGTCGCTTTGATAATTTTGGTTTTTTCTATGGCCGTGAACAGACAACCGCATTCAGCGCACCGGATAGCGCCAGTAAAAGCAAAATGATGCTGTTTAGGTCTAGGCTTGCCCTTTCTGCCTAAGAGCATCTGCACGCGGTCAAATTCATCAAGGGTTACCATTGGGTCGTGCTTGCCCTCGTAGTAATTGCCTTTGAAAAAAATCGTGCCCGCGTAAAACGGATTAGTAAAAATTCTGTAAATTGTGCTGCGGGAAATCGGTTTCCCGCCTCTTCGTCTTGTCTTTCTTGTGCGCAAGCCCCATTCATTATTGGCTTTTTCCAGTATTTGCGGCGGCGTATAATTGCCTGTTAGCATCAGCTCCCAAATTTTTCTAATTATTGAAAATCGCTCTGGGTCTTTGATAATATAATTTTCGCCTCTAACTTCAATTTTGGTATTCAGATAGCCAAGAGGCGCGGAATCCGGCATCCAGCCTTTTTGCAGCTTGGTCTCAATGCCTCGCTTAACCGCTTTGCTCAAATCCAATATGTATTGATTGGCCGAGCCGCTTTCAAGACTGAACATTAAAACATTGTCGCTTGGCAGATACTCTCGGTCTATGGTGCGAATGGATTTAATAATGCCTTGTTGCAACAACCAGCTAAGCTTGCCGCTATCAACGGGATTGCGGGATAGTCGATTGATGTGCCAGCATAGAATTCCGTCCGCTTCGCCGTTTTCAATTCTTCGTATCATTTCATTAAAGACAGGGCGATTATTCGGTATTTTCGCTGATTTCGCTTCTGTGAAAGGTTCTTTTATAACATCTAAATTCAAATTGTCGGCAAGCTTTTTTGACGTGCTCAATTGGTCTTTAATTGATTGGACTTGCTTATCCTCGCTTTCAGATGACTTCCTTGCATACAAAAAGTATTTAATTTTGTTTTGAGTGTTTTGCATATAACTTAAAGGGGCGGCTATTGTTGACCCAAATCCGCTTTCCCGAAGGATTGCCTCATTGGCATAGCCGCCCCTTTAGGGCAACGAGGCAATAAAAAACTTCGGGACTAACTGGATCATGGGTCAACACCCTCATTATACCTCAAATTTAGCTGTCAATCAACTTGCGGTGGGGCTTGATTGTTAGAAGTTTCTATTTGTTTTTGTGATGGTTCATTTATTACCCCACCCTGCGTTTCACTATTGTTTTCTTCGTTGGTGCTCACCCCACCCTCGTTATCACTATTTCTCTGGTCAGGAGATTTAGTGGAGAATGTGGCAGGGTAAATCAGCATTTTGCGTTTGTCGTTTTGGTCTGCTTCTTGCACAATAAGTCCTGCCGTTTCCAGCATTGGCAAAATTTGCTGGCGTAGCTGGTGTGTATCCAGCATCCGCCCATAGACCTCAAAGTGCTTTTGCAGTAGCTCCTGCCGTGATAAGCCGATTAGTCCCGTTGCTTCAACAAAGTTCTCGCTCCTGTTGCCGTTCTTATCATTCCACGCTTTCAAGATGACCTCTTGGTAAAGGTTGTAGATATACGGCGGCAGGTTAAGCTCTTGGCTTACGGAGATGGCGTCCCAAATCTTAAACGCTTGTTCAATATCATCTTCGTTGGCGGTAATCGTTGTGTCGATTCTTTCTCGCCACCAAAGATTGATGAGGGCAAAGGATTTGATAATTGAAACGAGGCGTTTAATGTCTCGCTGGTGTCGGGGTTTAAGCACTTTATTTTCGCTAAAAAATCTATCAATGACTTTCTGATGGCTCGCAATTTTAATCTCTCGGATGCCTTCCAGTTTTATTGCCCGTATCCGTTCTTTGAGTAGCTTCCGTTCGGGGTTCTCATCAAGCCATCCTTTGTAGCTTTCGGCGTCCGCCTCTTTTTTAATGCTTTCTAAAATTCCTTGCCTGATTTTTTCGTGATTGACTTCTGGGCTTAACAGCAAAAATCGGGTGGCTTCCTGTTCGTCAATTCGCAATCCTGCGGTGCAGAAAATTACTGATGGGAACCCTTTTATAATTACCGTTTTTGTTCGGTTTCCGCCTTTTTGGTTTTTATCAGTAATTTTTGAGTGCATTTCTTTTTCGTCGTGAGAAAGCAGAGACCTTAATCGTTCTAAAAGGGCATTCTGGGGTTGGTCTAAAAAGATGATTATTTTTCTGGATAAATCTACTGTGATTGTATTTTTATCTTTATCGTACTCACCCTGTTCGTGGAAAAAAGCAGTAGGAGAACAGTTGCCCAACTTCATTACATCCTCGCTTGGGAATAGGTTTGAAATCTCCAAAGGAATATAGCTTTTGCCGGTGGATGACGGGGCATTGTAGCTAATGTTGAATTGTGCGTTTTCGGTGTACGCCGATAGCTCGCAAAGAAAGGTTACAATTTTGTTCTCCTCGTCTTGTTTAATCGTCAGTCCAAGTATCTCAACCAAATCTTGCGAGGAGAGCGGCTTAAATTGCGAGGCATCAATCTTTTCTGGATACTCTTTTGCGTATTTGCCAAATAAATCATCGGGGTTGCCATTTAACTTTACAAAATAATCGGTTATATCGCCGCCTTCACCAACTTCCTGCGGCAGTATGATTATGTAGATTTCATTTCCAGCATTTTCCAACATTTTTGCCACCTTCTCCGCTCC
>JBDRAU010000022.1:0-8077 GCA_043823315.1 bacterium | reverse complement strand
AAAACTTCCGCAATCCAAAAATGCGTTAATTCCCGAGCCGATGTCATATCCGAGTCCCCGTTTTTCTCTTAGCTCGATATTGAGGCGGCTCGAAGCGCCGGAGCCGAAAATCACATCCATTAAGTTAAAGGCAAAGCGTCTTTGGTCTGGTTTTTTGATGGCTGGAAAAGAGAGGAAAAAGTTGGCCTGATCGACATCTTTTACTTTTTGATCGACCGAGGGCTTAAATTGATTTTCACGAAATGGCTCGTAGGGTTTAATAGGAGAAGTCGGCAGATTTTCAAAATCTCTCT
The DNA here is from genome assembly GCA_043823315.1 of bacterium. Classification (GTDB taxonomy): domain Bacteria; phylum Patescibacteriota; class UBA1384; order UBA1384; family DTJR01; genus JBDRAU01. Next base: position 7,784 of record JBDRAU010000022.1, on the reverse strand, counting down.
TGATCATCTCGAGCCAATCGCTTCCCTTGGGGTTTCCGGCGACAGAAATAATAATATTTTCAGGAGAATAATGCTCGCTAAAATAGTTCAGGATATCCTGCCGATTGATCTTTTGAACCGATGAAATTGTGCCGCCAATGTCAAAACCGAGGGGGTGAGAGGGGAAGGTCTGGGTTTGGTTCATCATCGAGGCGCGTGCTTGGGGCATATCGAGGTACATCTTGAGTTCTTCGACAATCACTCCTCTCTCCCGCGCGAGCTCCTTCTCGGGGAAGAGGGGATTTTTGAACAAATCGACGAGGACATCATAGCCCTTTTTGAAATCTTTACTCGAAGAATGGATGTAAAATTTTGTCGCTTCATAGCTTGTCGAAGCATTGTATCCCGCTCCGAGAGAATCGAGTAAACTGGTGATCTCAAAGAAGCTTGGATATTTTTTGGACCCCTTGAAAAATACGTGCTCCAAAAAATGCGAGATGCCGTTTTTTTCCTTTGTTTCAAAACGAGTTCCTATTCCGACCTGAATTTGAATCGCCGTTGCTTCCGTCGAACTCATCGGCGCCGTCACGACTCGAATGCCGTTTTTGAGGGTGTGGATTTTGAAATTAATCATTTTTTTCTGCTTGCCCCGTAGTTAGCTTGCTATACTATCGGGATTGCTCCGCTACCGGGGTCATCCCGAGCTGACAGTATTCTGTCATCCCGCACTTGATGCGGGATCTGATATCTTACCGGGGGATCTAAATTGCTAATCTTAGAATAAAGAATTAAACAGAAAGAATCAAGAATTAATGTCCCGCTTGTCGGGACTCCATAAATAAAAAATCAAAAATAGAAAATGAAAAATCGAACGCGTTATTTCACCCGTTCAACATATTCCCCGATTTGCGTGTTGCCTTTTTCCCACAAAAATCTACAATTGAGCTATGGTAAATTCAGCAGAGATGCCCTCTCTTGATCCGCAGCGAGAAAACGATGGGGTGTTACCAAGCGATGAACAAAATATCGGAGAATTACGCCAAGATTATCAGGAAATCCGCGATTTTTTGAATTTAGCCGGCGAGAATTCTGAAGCATCACTGGATGAATTTTTAGGCTTAGAAAACACGGATTTATTTGAAAAAATTAAAAATGTAAATTTATATATTGAGCACTTGAACTCTTTTGCCGCCACAATTTCCGGAGATGAGGAATTCACATCCAGTTTGGGCAGAACTGATAGCAGTCAACTTGGTGATGATATTAAAATTGCTTGTGCTAGACAACTAGCAGATGCTTTGCGGGCGATTGTCGAGGTGCTAAGCGATGGAGATGCGTCGAGAGAACTGATTTGTGCAACTTTTGCCCATCCAATTCGTATTGGTCGAACTGGTATGACACCGGAACATGCGATTTGGTATTTATTTAATTATCGTGTTTTGGATGATTTGAAGGAGAGCAGGAAATCTTCTGCAATCGAAAATATCCTTGCTTACGAGGAGAATAAAAAGATTTGGGAGTCGGTCGATATTGAAGAAGCAAAGACAAATCCCATTTTAGCAAAGGCCTGTGAAACTGCGGGGATCGACTTGAATGAAGTTACCCAGGGCCATAATCTTATCAGGCTTTTTGAAGTAAAAAAGTTTATTTACAATTATAGAATTGCTCCGGAGGCGTTTGCGTCCGGACATATTGATAAGTCGTTGCAAAATCTTTACGATAGTCCGGAATTTATCCTTAGGGAATACGAAGGTAAAACCATCAATACCGTTCAAGGTTTGACGCACGCCTGGTGGGCGATTAAATTTCTCGAACAAATCTCGCAAAGAGATGGATTTAAAACCCCGCACCTCACGACAATGCTTGATATTGGCGGAGGCGAAGGGAGATCTGGAATCCCGTTTACATATGCCGGGATTGACGTAAACGCATATGATATCTCACCAAGGATGGTTCATGATTCTCGAAAAAGGATTAGCCAGGACAGGGAAAGCGGCGAACTTCTGGAAGCTGCTCGAAGTGCCGGTTTGCCAGTGAAATCGTCTGATCAGTTTGGATTTTACAATCAAGTGATAGGCAATTTTTTTGATTTTGACTATCGAAAGTACCAATCTGAGTTTCCCGGTTCGCCCAGACCCCAAGTGGCAACAATAATGTGGCATTCTCTTGGCTTTGCTGGCAGCCCGGAGGGCATTCAAAAGGTCTTAAAAAACGCTTACGATATTCTTGACTCTGGAGGTCTGCTATTGGTTGAAATGCCTGACAGGGATTTTGGAGCATATAAAGTGGCACTTGACGGTTTCCATGAAGCGCATCCTGATTATCCAATTGGGGCGATGATTGATGCTCCAAGCAAACAGGAAGGTCAGTCTTCAGAAGAAAATTTACAAACTTCTACTCCCAGGTACTTTCCATCAAATTTCGAACTGGTTGATATTGCCGAGCAAGCCGGTTTTACGAGGTCCTATGGAGGTGAATATTTTGTTTATCACAATTTATCCGATGGACGCCAAATACCTGTTATTAAGGAAAAATTATCCTGTTTCATCAAGGTTTGATTTTTTTTCAGCCGCTTGCTTTGCCAAATCCCAAAGACCCTTCATACTCGAAGCAATGAATTTATTCTCGATAATCACTCCCATCAGAGCATCGACCTTGTTGTAATTAGCAAAGGATACCTTATTGCCGTATATCTGGACTTCAAGATGAGCGGGGAATGATCCCTTTTTTACCAGATAGCTCTCCCTGTTTTCCTCCTTGTCAGCCGCCTGATAGTTGGCAACTTTCTCATCGTTTTTGTTTGCGGAAACGATAACAAAGGCCTTTATTTGGGCTTTTGCTCGTCTTGGAGCGTAATTTGTGCGAAGCCAGCGGTAAACTCGCGGGTTTGCCTCTTGAAGTTCTAGAAAGGCGTAGATCGGCTGATTTTCCTTGAGCGTGTCTTCGTAAACCTGTTTTACTCCTTCGAATCCTTCTAAAACTCGAACCACCGGCCTTTCGGTTGATGCCTTATAGAGATCGTTTAGCGAGGGTAATATGGTTTGAGCGATCTTTTCAGCTTCATCGGCCTTTCTCTTCTCGTCAGAAACATAGGCAGCCAAGGCATATGGGGAATTAGCTTTAAACTGAAGTTTAACCTTATCTTCAGTGCTGATTAATTCCTTCTGCTCCAGGGAATTCAAGATGTTATAAAGATTTGTTCTCGATATTTTAGGCAATAGCGTAGTCAGTTTCTTGATGCTTTGGACTCCATTTGTAAGTAGAACTTCATAAACAGCTGCCTCATTTTTATTAAGCCCAAGTTTTTCAATTAATGAACTAAATTGGTTCTTTTGTGGCATTTTGATCTCCTTGCAATTAGTATAGCAAATATTGCTTATTTTGTCAATTAAGAATTGACAAAATAAGCAATATAAGGTTAGAAAATACAGATTTAATCTGCTAGTAAATTATTCTTCATAATTATGATAGTCGATAATTTGTAACTACACTATTGACATTTTGTCAAATATATGTTATAGTATGTCGTTACGATGCGTTGAGCGGGTGGAACGCGAAACTAAACTCAACAAAAACGCAACAAGCACATTACAAAAATAGTTTCGCCCACACGCTAGACGCTAAAAGAGGGATTCTGAAATACGGACTGAGCGAAACAGCAAATTGACAAATAGAATCACAAAACAAATTAGTTCAGCAAGAAAGCTGCCTAACTCTTACTTATATATAAATGCATAGAGTGGGCAGCTCCTCGCCGAACCGACCAGTTTCCCTTAAATATTGAATTATGGAGGCTTGCCCTCCGTAGCTTTAGCGAAGGAGGGGGAGCTTTACCGGGACTTGCTAGTAGTCCCCGATCTCTCTCAGGGAGGGAGAAGCTAGCTCTTTACACAGTGCGTCTCTTGAGAAAATAAGGAGGGACGCACTTGTAAGGAGAAAATCTGTATAGCGAAGTTTCTTAACTAGAAATTTTCTATGCTGATTTTTTTCAGCGAAGGCAGGTAGAAGCCTGCCAAAGGGTTGCCATAGCCCGCACCTAGGAGGTGATAATTATGGTGATTCAGGCTCGGACTTTGGAAAGCGGCAGCACGGTTGCCGCCGCTGACGCGATCGTTGACGGGGGTGACCCCGTCACGATCGCGCTCGTCGTGGCGGAGGGCTATGGCCCGGACCTGCGTGGTCCGGCTGTGGTCATCGCCACGCCGACGGCAACGATGGCGCGAAAGATCGCGTCGCAGTTGCCGTCGGAGGTCGGCGCACCCACTGCCGATGAATCGGCTTGGTGGGAGCAGTCCGGTCCCGGCGAGGATGAGGCGCCACCCAGCGCTTCATCCGTAACCTGGACGCGGAGGGGTAGCCACATCTGTGGTGAGACCTCCGCTCGCGGGGAAGCGATCCTTCGGGATTTGATCCCTGCAGTCCAGGGCGCTTTCGCCCCGGGAATCGCGGTCTTCGTTGACCGCTGATCCCCACTCGACCGCTAATCGCAGCGGTATATAAATAGCGAGAGTTCCCGCTTAGCTCAACTAGGCAGAGCACCGGACTTTTAATCCGGGTGTTGAGAGTTCGATTCTCTCAGCGGGAACCAATCCAGGGTAGCTCAACGGTAGAGCGGCCGGTTGTTACCCGGTTGGCTGGAGGTTCGAATCCTCTCCCTGGAGCCAGAACGATTCCGGAGTGTGCAGATGTTAATTAGAGCACACTCCTTCACATATCGGGGCCGACGTCATCGCAAGATGACGGCGGCCCTCAACCTTTTAGCTCAGCCATAAAGCAACAAATGTTTTTGGCTGAACTAAACTCCGCCCCAAAGGGCGAAAGGAGGCGGTCTAAATGATCGCCATGATGCTAATGTATTCAGTCCCTGGTGGCTTGGCGGTCGAACTTGACCGTCAAGAAGTCAGCGGGGCGCCTGCTCCCGGTTGGTACTGGGGGCAGGCAGTAATGATAGGGGAGGTGGATTCGGATGAGGCGCATCTCATTCGAATCCGCTCAAGTCGGATGAACGCCACAGACTGCCTCAATGTGATTGGGGCTGTATGTGGCTACGCCGAGTTCGATAACTTCGGACTTGGCGACAGTCAGCTTTCGTACTCCTACTACGACTCCGGCGCGACAAACGCTCGAGTCGTTGAAGGGTCTGTCTCCGTTTCCGCCTTCAAGGAGGTGTTGGAGGCGGCGAGGGACCATGCAACGGGGGAGGACAGTTGGGCTGCGGATGATGAATCTGTCAGCCCAGAGTCCCTCGGCCAGGTCGTCGAGACCTGGCTACCTCCTTGGACGTTTCAGGAGGCGGGGGTCCGCGAGGTGCGGATCTTCTACCGATGCGTCTGCTTCCGTCAGGGGGCAGACGCCAGCCGCGATCTGGGAGTATTCGAGATCGCGGCGGCCGAGAGAGTGGGGATATCTGCTCTCCTGGCCGAAAACGCTACCCCCAACCCTGAAGGGAGGATTGAGGTGGAGATAAGACACTGTAATCTCCACCTCAAGGAACTCCTGGGGGACGAGGGGCTCAAAGATCTATTCTCTTGGATCGAAAGCCAAGAGAAGATCTTTGCCGAGCGGCCTCCGCTTGTCTCCTCGGGCGACAGTTCCGGAGGTAGCCCATGGAGGCGATGGTAGCTCGGAGTGTGCGGATGTAAGGTAGCGCATACTCCTTCGCAGGGCCGGTTCGACAATCCCATAAGGAAAGTTGAACCGGCCTCGTTTTTTTTAAAAAATGAACGGCTCAATGGGTGAGGCGTTGGAGATCCTGAATGAGATCCTGAAACTAGTTCAGGATGACAGGGTACTGTCAGTTCAGGATGACAGAGGAGATTGCTTCGCCCCTAAAGGACTCGCAATGACATAAATTGCGCGGCTCTAAATGACGGAAACACTCCTCCAACGTTGGTCGGGATGACACCGGTGCGTCACTTGATGAGTGATGCTACATCCACCCTCTTGACTCAATCGTGCCAGTATGAAATACTTATTGTAAGAAAATAAGAAAGGAGATTTATGTCTCAAATCATTATTAAGCCGACTTCGCGTGGACAGGTGACCATCCCGCTGGAGTTGCGTCGACGTCTTGGTATCAGCGAAGAAACGCTCTTGAGTGTTGATGCCCTGGACAAGGCGGTTGTGTTTACTCCTGTCAAGCTTGAAAAAGAGCAACTGTTGCGTCAATACACTAAGTCGGAAATAGCTCAATACCTGCGCGACGATAAGCTATCGGATAAAGACGCGAAATTTTTCGCTGACATTATTAACAAACGATGAAATCCCCGCGTGTTTTTATTGACGCAAGTGTTCTGATCGCTGCCGTTTTGGGCAAGACGGGCGCTTCGCGGGTCTTGTTTGAACTTGCCAAAAAGCACTATTTAGAAATTATTTTGACGAGCGAGATAATTCAAGAAGCAAAGCAGAGTTTAGCTCGTAAATATGGACAAGACGAAGTGCAGGCACTTTGTCGGATTCTAAATGATCGCAAACAGGCCGTTAGGCCTGCACTATCGAACACCGACCTAGACAAATTCGACTCGCTTATAGCAGACCCTGCGGATCGTCATGTTTTGGCTGGAGCGCAAAAATATAGGGCAGAATATCTTGTAACTCTTGATCGTAAACATTTCTTTACTCGGAAACTATTTCATGCCCGATTGAATTTTCAAATTATGCTCCCCGGAGATTTTCTTAGGGAATTTAGGCAAAATATATCGAAATGATCTTTGGCAAACAATGGCAGACGGAGATTGCTTCGCAGTAATAGCATCAGGTTTGCGTTCCACCCGCAAACCGCGCAATGACACGCGAGACTTCGAGGGGTAGGCAAGGATGACAAGGGAACGGCTCAATGGGTGAGGCGTTGACGGCAGGCTTAGAACGATAGATCTCTCCACTCGAGTACTCGGTCGAGATGACAGGAAAACAGATTGCCTCGCCGCAGTAACGGCTCCCGCCTTCTCTAAAGCTACGGTGGGCAGGCGCAATGACACAGGGTAGAGATTCTTCGGTAAATTAGGTTTGCGTTCCGCCCGCAAACCGCAGGATGACACGCTGTGCGTGTCACTTTACGAACTGTAGATCCCCGATGTCGGAGCACTACGTTTCCGCCTCGAGGATGACAGAGTAAATTACTTTATGAACTTTAAAAACTTGATAACTTTATGAACTATTTAACCCGTTCCACATACTCTCCCGTTTGGGTGTTGACCTTGACGAGATCGCCGGCTTTTACAAAAATCGGGGCGTTCAATTTGGCACCCGACTCGAGAATAATTTGTTTGGTGACAGCGCCGGCGGAGTTTCCCTTGATCGCCGGAGGGGCTTCGATAACCTTCAAATCAACCTTATTTGGCAAATCGATATTGATTGGCTTGTCGTTCCAGCTCAAGACGTCAACCTCGACGCCATCGCACAAAAAATCGGCCTGTGTGCCGATTTGCTCTTTGTTTAGCTCGAATTGTTCAAAATTGCTCGAGTCCATAAAATTATATTTCTCGCCTGCTTTGTAGGTAAAAGTTGCCTTCGAGCGCGACATCTCGGCTTCGTCAAATTTCTCGTTGCCTTTGAAAGTGATATCTAAAACTGCTCCAGTTAGAAGATTCTTGATTTTACTCCTTAAAATCGCCCCGCCGCGACCAAGCTTTGAGTGCTCGCGATAAGTCATCTGGTGCGGTTCACCGTTGTAGATCAAGACAGTTCCTACCTGTAGATCACTGATTGATAGCATAGTTAAAAGTTTGTAAAGTCTGGTCTCAAGCTACTTTATGAACTTTTTACTTTATGAACTTGACGAACTCGTTTATCTATTGGTGTACGGA
>JBDRAU010000021.1:0-3725 GCA_043823315.1 bacterium | reverse complement strand
ATTTGAGCGCATTCGGAGATCGTCTAATGGCAGGACAGCGGCCTCTGAAGCCGTTAATCTAGGTTCGACCCCTAGTCTCCGAGCCAAAAGGTGTGGGGGTAAAAATCCAAGAGTCATTAGGTTTTCGTTGAAGGCAGATTTCCGTTCCGCCCAAAAATCCCCCAAAACCGCGGAACCAATACCAGCAAGGCTGGTTTTTTATTTCTCTTTAAAGTAAGCAATCAATGGTTGAATTTTTTCTCTTAAGGGCTATCTTTAAATTGAAACAATTTCAAAAAACAATCAAATGAAAGATAATAATGATTTAGTACAACGCCTCAAACTTCATGGACTTTTAATCAGCAAACCGGTCAGGAGAGCATTTAAATCAATTGACCGCAAAGATTTCGTGCGAGAGAGTCTGATTTCTTCTGCTTATCTAGATATTCCTCTACCGATTGGCTCTGGCCAAACTATTTCACAGCCGTCAACAGTAGCAATAATGCTCGAGCTTTTAGAGTTAAAACGGGGGCAAAAAATTCTCGATATCGGCTACGGATCAGGTTATACAACCGCTCTTCTGGCCGCCGCAATAGGTTCGGGCAAAGTTATCGCCATCGAACTGAAAAAAGATCTTGCCAAATGGGGACAAAAAAACATCGGCAAATATAACTTCATCAAAAAAGGACTGGTTCAAGCAACCTCTGGCGACGGCTACAAGGGCCTGCCTGAAGAAGCGCCATTTGACCGAATCCTCGTTTCAGCGGAAGCCGAAGAAATCCCCGTTGCATTGAAGAACCAGTTAAAAATCGGCGGAATCTTGATTGTTCCTTTTCAAAATGCTTTGTTTAAGATCCGTCGCAAGAACGACAAGAAATTCGAGATATCCCAAATCCCCGGATTCGTCTTTGTCCCGCTCGTAAAAAACCCGTAAAACCATGATTTTTAAAATTATGAAAAAGATTTTCTTTGTTTTTTTGCCCCTGGTTTTTCTTTGCGGCTGTGTAAACGCCGATGTTTTGTCAATCAGGTCCATCGAAAAAGCTTCGACCACTCCCGAAAAAACAAGCATTGTCGAAATCTCATCGGGACAATTTATTCCGTCCAAAATCTCTGTCAAACGTAATCAGGAAATCAAAATTACCAATCTAGACAAGACCCTCTACACGCTCCTTTCCGATCCCCACCCTACGCACGACCAGATCAAAAGTCTTTATGTTCTAATTTACAAAAACCAAACTCGGTCTTTCAAAATTCCCAAAAAGGGGAGTTTCGGGATCCACGCAGAGGAAAACCCTTCCGTAAACTTAAAAATCGTGGTAGAATAACTTAACGCTCAATGGTCGAAAGCTATGAAAAATAAAAAATATAAGGAAAATTATGAATGTAAAATTTGCGCAAAGGGTCGGGGTGTTTGTCGATGTACAAAACATGTACTACTCGGCCAAAAATCTTTACAAGAAAAAAGTCAACTTCGGGACAATTTTGAAAAAGGCGTCTGACGATAAACAGCTAGTAAGGGCGATTGCCTATGTAATTAAGGCCGATGTTGAACAAGAGTCAAACTTTTTCGAGGCGCTTCAGAAGCAGGGATACGAAGTCAAGGCCAAAGATCTTCAGGTATTTTTTGGCGGAGCCAAAAAGGGCGACTGGGATATTGGAATCGCCATGGACGTTATGCGAACTGCTCACAAGCTCGACGTAGTTGTACTTGTTTCAGGTGATGGTGACTTTAAAGACCTGCTCGAGCACGCAAAATCGCTTGGATGCAGAACCGAAGTTATGGCCTTTCGTAAGACCGCTTCATCTAGAATCATCGACATTGCTGACAAATACACCGACTTAGACCAAATGAAATCGGAAATACTGATATAAAAATAATTTCTAATATCTAATTTCTAATGTCTAACAAAAATCCTAATGACAAAAAGAAATTTGATTTAGAAGAGAGAACTGCTAAATTTGGAGAGAACGTAATCAAACTTTGCAAATTAGTGTCACGTGGACCGATAGCTGAACCAATCATACGACAACTGGTGAGAGCCGCAATATCAGTTGGAGCAAATTACTGCGAGGCTGATTGTGCGGAATCAAGAAAAGACTTTGAACACAAAATCGGCATTTCTAAGAAAGAAGCAAAGGAATCAAAACACCACCTTAGGATGTTAGCGCAAGTAGCACCTAACCTAAAAGATCAAATTAAGGTTTTGTGGAAAGAGGCAAACGAATTAAATTTGATTTTCACAAGCATTGTAAAGAAATCACGATTGAATTCAAAGAAAGAAAATTAGGAATTGAGAATTTGAAATTTGATTAGAAATTAGATATTAGTAATTAGAAATTTATACTATTATGTCATACGATCCCAAGAAACCCAGAATCCTAGTTGCTCTCGGTGGAAGATCTTCCGAGCGCGAAGTTTCGATTAAAACCGGAATCGCTGTTTCGCTGGCGCTTGAAAAGAAGGGCTATCCGACTGCAGTTTTGGATACAGCCTCCGGAAAATTGATGCAGACTCCCGAAGCCCAAGATCTTGAGAAAGATCCAAATAAGTTGCCCGAAGTGGCAAACTTGCCGCTTATCGATATAAAAAGGCACTTTCAGCTCGTTTTTATCGCTATGCATGGACGCTTCGGCGAGGACGGCGGAATTCAGTCGCTTCTTGAAGAAATCGAAATGCCCTACACCGGTTCATCGCCATCCTCAAGCGCGATTGCAATGAACAAAAAATATACTTTGGTCCAATTGAACGCAAACGGCATTAAGGTCCCGCATTTCCAAAGTATGAAATCACTAAACGAAAAACTTGATTTGCAATTTCCAGTCGTTGTAAAGCCGGTCGGAGAAGGATCGTCAGTCGGAGTTTCGATTTGCGAAAACCCAGCCGATTTTGAATTCGCCAAAAAAACCGCTTTTTCTTTTGGAGATGAGATCATTGTCGAAAAATACATTAAAGGAAAAGAGCTGACCGTAGGAATTTTAGAACTGAAAAAAGATAATCCCGAAGCCTTACCAGTTATAGAGATAATTCCGAAAGGGAAATTTTTCGACTACAAGGCCAAATACGATGGGACAACACAGGAAATTTGTCCAGCCAGAATATCCCCGGAGCACGCCAAAAAAGCTCAGGAAATTGCCCTCAAGACCTATAACGCCCTCGATTGTCATCAATTTGCCCGAGTTGATATGATCTTGACTCAAGAGGGAGAGATTTACACCTTTGACATAAATACCATCCCCGGCCTTACCGATCAATCCTTGATGCCAAAAGCCGCTAAGGCCAGAGGGTTGAGTTTTGAGGACCTTGTTGAAACGATCGTCAAGGATGCAATCGAAAATTCCTAATATCTAATTTCTAATAAAATTTTCAAGATCTAATTTTCAATTGCTTATTTGGCATTAGAGTTTTATTAGATATTAGAAATTAGTTCTTAGAAATTCTGGCTAATTAGAGCAAATGAAACAATGAGGGTTTACAAATATTAAGAAATAGGTTAATATCATAGTCAAGTTAATAATACTTTTCTTCGTACCTCCAGCGTACGAAGATCCCGAGCGAGCCTAAGGCAACGAAGGCGAGTCGAGGGAGCCAGAAAGGAAAATATGCCAGAAGAAGAATCAACACCATTGATTGATAGATATGAAATCACTTTTATTGTTGATGAAGAAACATCGAGTGAAAAAGTAGAAAAAATCCTGAGTTCGCTCGGCGCAACTTTAGAAAAAACCAGCGACGTCGGCAAGAA
>JBDRAU010000020.1:0-6565 GCA_043823315.1 bacterium | reverse complement strand
ATCCTAAGCCCCGGTCGTCCTAGCCGACTCGGGTGCTTGTTTCCTATAAGTCAAGTTACTCGCGATCAGAAAACCATATCAAGAAAGACTCCCCGAGTCAAGACAATAAATAGATTAACGTGCTCATTATCAACTGCTATGTGTCATTGCGAGCGAATGAAGTGAGCACGGCAATCTCTCGTTAACTGGTAGAGATTGCTTCGGAGAGACATTAGGTTTGGGCTCCACTCCCAAACCGTGCAATGACGAACTGCAAGAAAGAGGGGGCAGATCTCTTTCGAGGCTGCCCCCTGGTAGTGGACGAACTTGTCAGCGTTTTCACGTCGGATCACCCGCCTTCGCGAGCGATTTCATCATCGCCCAGGTTAGCCCAAGCCCCTCCAAACTCGCATCATGTGCTTCTTGCAGCAACATCAGGCCGCCTTCGTCGCTCACGAGCGGAGGAAGCCGGATCTCGAGCGCTCGGAGCGCGTCGTTGATCCTCGTGCTCGCTTGGCTCATTCGAGTCGAACCGCATCCGAGATGTCGGGAGAGGAAGCTCGGCGAGATCTGCCAGACGAGACCGCCCCTGTAGATGGTCACTTCCGCCGGAAGATGATTCTCTTTGAGAAACGGATGTATGGCTTTGGCGAGCTCCTCAATGGCCGCCGCGACGCCGAACTTCGTCACCGAGCGCTGCTCTTTGTCCACAAGCTCGAACTCGGCAATCCGCTCAACTTCACTCGCAAGAACCGACGAAATGGCCTCTCGATGCCTGTGTCTTTCGGCTTCGACGATCGCTTTCACCCCTGCTGAGAGCGCAACTGTCCTCAATGCGCATCCCTCCTTCAAAGAACTTGACAAGCATCCACTGATAGCATTAAATATGAGAAGCTAAACCCTGTCAAATGGGTGGGTTTCGTGGCCTCTCAAAGCGCGGAATTACGCATACTTAACTCAGATTGACGCGGAAGAAAATTCGAAATAATTGGTCGCAATTTGTGTGCTAATCACCATGACCTGTTGACCAGCTTGAATTTATTTGATATTATTCACCTTAGTCCCGTGGGGAAATTTTAGAATTTAGAACTTAAAATTAGAAATCCAAAAATTTATTAGTAAATTTACGATATGGCTCATACAAAAGCAAAGGGTACAACAAAATTAGGTAGGGATTCCCAGTCGCAGCGCTTAGGCGTCAAAATTTATGGTGGCTCTGCTATTCGATGTGGCCAGATCATTATCCGGCAAAGAGGAACGGCTTTTATGGCAGGAGACGGAGTCAAAACCGGCAAAGATGATACTTTATACGCAGTCAGAGATGGCGTCGTTTTATTTAAAAAAATCAGATACCTGAACTTTAATGGGAACAAGAAAATCAAACAACGTGTTTCGGTGCAGGAAATTTCCAAAACCAAAGTTGAAAGTTCAAACAAAGTTAAAAGCTCAAAGGTCAAAATCGCAGATACTGATAAAATAGAAAAGACCAAGACAGTAGATGAAAAAAATTTCACCGAAAAGCTTAACACTGAGAACAAAGAATCTTTAAATGCAAAATCAAAAAGCCAATACATCGCGGAGGAACAACCAATAAAGAATATCCCTCTCAAAAAAGAAACGAAGAAATAAACCAATCATGAGTCCACAATTAACTCACGAACACTATCAAGTCAAAAAAAATGTCCCCGAGCTTTGCGCCGGAGACAGAGTTAGGGTTCACCAAAAAATCAAAGAGGGCGCCAAAGAGAGAATTCAGATTTTTGAGGGTCTGGTGATCAAAACCCAACACGGCCGTGGAATCAACGGATCATTCACTGTTCGCAGAATTTCCCTCGGCGTTGGGGTTGAAAAGGGCTTCCCGCTTCACTTGCCTTCGATTGTCAAAATCGAAAAATTAAAATCCGCCAAGGTTCGTCGAGCAAAGCTATTTTATGTTAGAGATCTTATCGGTAAGCGCGCCAATCGTTTGAAAAAAGAAAAAGATGACAAAGCTGTTTGGGAAGATGTTGCTCCTGAAAAGATAGAAAAAGATCCAGAGCAGATTGCAATTGAGAAAGCTGCCGAGGAAGCAGATAATTTAGATGAAAGCTCCGACGAACAGCCGAAGGCTGATGTCGGAGTCCCGACCGTTCCGACGATAAATGATCGGAGCTCCGACAAGAGCGTCGGAGGAAGCGTCGGGAAAGCTGACCAGCCAAAAGCAAATGTCACAAAAGAAGCAACCGAACCAGAAGAAAAAGCAAAACAGGAAAAACCAGAATCAGACTCCGCTTCATCCTCTACTAAAGCTACGGACGACAAGAAAGCTCCGCTGGACAAGGAAAACAAGAAAACCGAAGAAAAATAATATTTGTGTCATTCCGGACTTGATCCGGAATCTAGATCCCCGATCTCTAATTTCATTCGAGTCGAGGATGACACAAAAAAATCGCCGCAAGGCGTTTTTTTAATAGGTTCAAATGTTATACAATATTCACGATCGACGTATTTGTATAGATTTTTTCTTTAAAATACAAAAGGGCCGCCATGTTTCCGATCATCCGGAAACACAACGGCCCCTGTCTTACCTTTCGGCCGCGGCCGGCCGGGAGCTAGTCACTATCGGCATCTGGACGCATCAGTGAGGTTTGAATACTCCGGCATAGTGTTGCAGCATGCACTGTAGTGTTTGGGTAACCCATGCACGGTGTCCGATGGCCGACGAGGCGATACCGGTAAGCATCATAGCTTTTCCGGTACATCTCCTGTAGCTGTTGGTCGGAAAATCTTGATGCTAGCATCCTTTCACCTCCTCCCATACGGGAAGTTGCTGGTTATGCTGCTACTTCTTGCCCTGAAGCTTCTTGCCCCGATCTTCCCACTCCTCCCTCTTTTTCTTCTTATCGTTCCGACTTCCCTTAAACGATCGGCTCATCTTCACCTCATTGTCGTATCTTGCTAAGATCGAAGATATCGCGTGTGGTGACTGCCCGATACCCGCAAAACAGAAGCAACAACACATAGCAACAGCCCTGAACCACCGGCCGCCAATTGACATACATAAGCGGTCCAGCGAGGATATATGGATGCACAGGGTGAACTACAGATCGTTGTCCGCTCGCGCAATCCCGTGACCATTTGTCGAAGCCGATGCCGCACCAGATAGCAATCGGGAGGGCAACGATCAGAAATCCGAGGAACTTCATTAACAAATCCATAAGGCACCTTCCTTTCAAGGTTCAGTCATAATCCGTAGCGGTTAAATTTAGCAAAAAATGCGCTTGAATACAAGGGCAAGTTCATAAAGTATAAAGTTTTTAAAGTTCATAAGGTATAATGAATTCATGACACGAGAAACCGGCAATTTGGGCGAGGACTTGGCGGTTAAATTCCTAAAGAAAAACCGCTACAAAATCCTCGAGCAAAATAAAGAGAATCACCTCGGCGAGATCGACATTTTGGCCCGCACGCCGGGAATTTTAAAAAATGATATAGTGATAGTTGAAGTCAAAACAAAGTCAACCAAATCTTTTGGCGAAGGTTTCGAGATGGTTAATTATTTCAAGAAAAACAAGCTCCTGTCTCTTGCCAGAGAGCTTCAAAAAGAGTACCCTTCAAAAACAATCAGAATCGATATAATATCGGTTGATTTGTCAGGAAAAAAACCGGAAATCAAACACTTTGTAAACGCTGTCGAGGACAACTAAGTTTATCAAGTCAGAAAGTTCATAAAGTTCATCAAGTAGAGAAAAAATGAAATTTACCAAATTCGAAGATATTGTTGCATGGCAAAAAGCCGGTGAGCTAGTTATTAGTGTTTATAAGATCATGTCGAAGAATCGGGATTATTCTTTCCGAGATCAGATCCAGCGGGCAGCTATCTCGATAATGAATAACATCGCGGAGGGCTTCGAGCGTAAGGGCAATAAAGAATTCAAGCAATTTCTCTACATTTCAAAAGGTTCAGCTGGTGAAGTACGATCAATGCTATATGTTGCATTAAGGTTAAAATATATTTCAAAAAAGCAATTTGATGACATGTATAATCAATCCTTGACAATTTCCAAAATGTTGTCCGGGTTAATAAAAACTTTATAAACTTTTTAACTTTTTAACTTTTAAGCTATGATACGTACCCGTTTCGCTCCCTCGCCCACCGGAGATCCTCATATCGGAAATATCAGATCTGCTCTGTTTGCATATTTATTTGCCAAAAAAAATGGCGGGGAATTTTTGCTAAGAATTGAGGACACAGACCGAGAGCGCCACGACGAAAAATCGATCGAAGTTATAAAAGAGGCGCTTTCATGGCTTGGGGTAACTCCCGAAAATCTTGATAATCCGATGATCCAATCCACCCGTCTCGAAATCTACAAAAAAGCAGCGTTGAAGCTAGTTGATGAGAAAAAAGCCTATGTTTGCAACTGCTCGAAGGAGCGGCTTGAAAAAGTTCGCGAGGAGCAAAAGGCCAAAAAACTTCAGCCGATGTACGACAAGCATTGCCGCGATCTTAAACTACCGTTTGAGGATAATTGCGTTATAAGGATGAAAATCCCCGAGGGAAAGAAGATTACTCTTGACGATCTTGTCAGGGGAAAAGTCAAGTTTGATTCAAGCACAATTGACGATCAGATTATTCTAAAATCGGACGGTTTTCCCACCTATCATCTGGCACACGTTATTGACGATAACGAAATGAAAATCACTCATGTCATCCGCGCCGAAGAATGGCTTCCGTCGACGCCAAAACACATTTTGTTAAATAAAATGCTCGGTTTTAAAGCGCCAGAATATGCTCATCTGCCGGTAATTTTGTCCCCCACTCACGGCAAACTTTCCAAGCGCGATGGAGCAGTCGGGATTTTGGAATATCGCAAAATGGGTTATTTGCCCGAGGCGCTTGTTAACTTTATGGCGCTTCTGGGCTGGAATCCGAAAACCAACGAAGAATTCTTCCCTCTCAAAGAGCTCGCAGGAAAGTTTGATTTGGAACAGGTCAACAAAGCTCCGGCCGTTTTTGACATCAATAAACTCGATCATTTTAATCAGTATTATCTAAAGCTTAAAACTAACAATTCGAACGTATTAAAGTCATGGGGATTAGATGAAGTTTCGGCGAGCGAGCTCGAGCTTATCGGTAGAGGTGGATTTAAAACTCTTCAGGAAATGGCTGATTACATCAAGAAATTACGTAAGGAGCCGGAATATCAAGGTGAACTTTTGATTTTCAAAAAATCCGACAAACAAAAAACCAAACAAGGGCTCGAAAAAGCATCGGAAGAGCTGCAAAAATTAAACGATTGGAGCGAGGAAAAATTGCAAACAACGCTCGAACAAGTTGTCAGCGAGAACAATCTAACAAACGGCGATGTTTTCTGGCCAGTCAGAGTCGCCCTTTCGGGCGAAGAAAAATCGCCTTCGCCAGTTGAACTTCTGCTTGCTCTAGACAAAGACAAATCGCTGAAGAGAATCAACGAAGCCCTAAAATTAATAAAATGAAAAAAATCGTCCTCATTTTAGGAGATGCGACGCTGACAGGAGCGCCGATCCACGCTCTGCAAATCATCAAAGCAATCCAAAGTAAGGATTGCGAATTTTTAGTTATCTGCCCCAACGGACCGTTCACCAAAAAGCTCGAAGAGGAAAAAATCAATTTTAAGACGGTTTTGATGCGCGGGCCATTTGACCGTAAATCCTCTTCGCAAATCAGAGAGATTGTAACATCCTTTAAGCCCGACATCATCCACTGCCACGGCACGCGCGGCACGTGGCTTGGCCTAATCGCCACCAGAAATCTGAAAGACATTAAAAAAGTTTACACCGAGCATCTTTGGACCCAAAATTATCATCTTCCCAGTCTCGCTTACGAGCAATTACAAAAAAGAGGACTCAAGTTTCTCTCCCGCTACGCCGACAAAATTATTGCCGTCTCAAAAGCAGTTCGCGACTTTTTAATTTCAGAGGGCTTTGAAAAGAAAAAAATCGCTCTTATTCCAAATGGCGTTGGCAGAGAATACCTCGAAATAAGCCCGATCAAAAAGCCCGATACCGCTCCGATGATTTTGGGATGCGTCGGCTCGCTCAATGATCAAAAAAATTATCGGATGATAATTAAAGCGTTCTATCTTTTGAAGCTAGAGCGGCCTGATTTGAATATCTACTTGCAGATTATCGGCGAAGGACCGCTTAAAAAAAATCTCGAGGAAATGGTCGCAAAACATCGCAACATTAACGAGCTGGTCAGTTTTCCAGGTCGGGTTGAAGACCTCAAGGAACGCTATCAACACTTTACGATTTTTATAAACTGCTCAATTTCCGAGTCATTCGGCTTGGCGCTGGCTGAAGCGATGGCAGTTGGTTTGCCCGTCATTGCTTCTAGAATCCCGGCGCTTTCCGAACTGGTTGATGATGCTGGAATTATGGTGGAGGCAAAAAATAAAGAACAAATCAAAGACGCGATTCTGCGCTATATTGATGACGATAAACTGCGAAGTGAAATGGGCCAAAAAGCCAAAGACAGGATCCGTAAAAAATTTTCCGAAGAAGTGATGGTTAAAAAGACAAAAGAGCTCTACGAAATGCTAGCGCAGACTAACGCAGACTAAAC
>JBDRAU010000019.1:0-4855 GCA_043823315.1 bacterium | reverse complement strand
AAAGCTCCTCGAAACGAGGAAGAGCATTGCGCCAGAGCGTAGGACGCCTGGGCCCGTTTGCGGCTCGACGCGCTACGCCGCGCCATTGCTCTCTCCCCGGCCCAAGGCCAGGACCTCCTGCTCGCCCCATAACTAGGGGGCGGTAGGAGGCCTGGCCTCATCTATTTTATAAACCAAAAACCGCTTCTCGGCGGTATTTTTTGAACAAATTTCCAAACAAAATCGATCAACTAAATCCATAACTATTTTACGATCGTAGAATAGTTATGGATTTAACCTGAAAATTATAGAACATAGGGTGTTTTTTATCACTTAGGTCGCATTCAACTTATTTTGTGATCTAGATTCCGGACAACCTCAGGATCGGTTTCCGGAATGACAGGGATTAGGCGGAATCAGAAACTATATTATCGAAATAGATTCATTTGGTGACCCCACGGGGAGTAAATATGATTGAATTAAAAAATAGTTGGTGACCTCACGGAGAGTCGAACTCCGGTTATCAGGATGAGAACCTGATGTCCTAACCACTAGACGATGAGGCCTTCAACTATTTTTTAATTTTCTTAATTGAATTTTCGAGTACCGCCTCGAAAATCCCCAGTTCCAGGATGCGTCGCAAGAGTGGAACTTGCGACTATTCAATAATGTAAAAACTATCACCTGGTATCCTAACCACTAGATGATGGGGCCATCAATTAAATCCATTCCTTTATCGTCCTACCACCCGCCTGCTAGCGACTGCGACGCAAGCAATTCGGGCAGGCTAGACGATAGGGCCTTCAATTAAATTTATCAATATTTTCCTGACATCCCTGCCGACAGGCTAAACGGAGAGGCCATGTCTTGAGTAAATTTACCAGAAAACAACAAAAAAATAAAGGCGCGTTGCCTTATGAAAGAACAAGGGCGCACCGGGGAAAACCCCGCCGCGCCCCGAAATCTCTTGTCGCCGATGAGGGCTACTTTTTGCCCTGCGGCGCCGTCGCATCCCCCTGGGTGCCGCTGCTGGCCACCTGCTGGTGGCCATTCACCGTGCTCGGACGAGCCCCGATGATCCGGCCGGTTCCCCCTTGCGTGCGGCCTCCTGCATAACCCAGATCTCCGCTTTTCCTTGCCCGCTCTGACATCATTCAACAACGCCTCCTTCAGCGTAGTGTGGTGTGTTCGACTATACTAGAAATCATAGCACAAAATAGGCTAAATGTCAAGGTTTTTACTCCTGTTAGATGTCCTTGCGATACATCAGCCACCTCACACTCGAACATTGGTTTTTTTTATGGAGCCCAAGCTTTCTTGCCCTGCCGTAGCTCGAAGAGCGAAGGAGGGAGCTTGTTTCTCACGATAAATCCTGAATTCCACCACTTGCGCTATTTTCGCGATCGCGAAAATAGCGCACAAATTTACTTCGAAACAAAATCATCACTTCTTGCCACTTGTCGTCGATCGACGACAAGTGGCAGATTACTTACCTACTAAAATCACTACCCTGTCGCCACCCGAAACATCTCCCCCGTTCCAGTCGTGGTTGGCATTTAGAACAACATCAAAATCATAAGGATAATTGGCGCCACGCTTAGTGCCAGGATCATTGGTGATAAATTGACTTGCAGTATAGCCTTTAATTAACAAAAAATGATAGAGCGGTCCTGGGCTTTTGTAAAATGGATTGCCGAGCTCGCGGCCCGCGACTGGCACAATGACTAATTTATCATCAGCGATGACTCGCTTAATCTCCTCAATACTCGGATTTTTAACTATTTCGGCTTTAAGGTTGAGCATTTCTGTGATAATTCTCACACTCTCTTTGGCCGTTGTTGATTCAAAAAATCCTAAATTCTCCTTTTCCCAAGTAATAATCTCCTGAAGACCCGCCTCTGCATCATCGACTCCGTCAATTAATCGCCCCTGAAAATACCTATTGACCATCAAGATAGCTGCTTCCTCGCAAGCTTCTTCGTGAGTGTGATCCCAGTTAGCACTCGGCGCCTGCGAAGTAAACGGAACATCGAGATTCAATTCCTCCGGAATCGGGGTGGGAGTCTGGCTGAATTCTGTATTCTGTGTACTGCGAACTGTTTTAGGGCTCGGTAGCGCCGCTTTTTCTTCGTTTATAACCGCTTCTTGTGAAGAATATCTTCTAATTACAAAAATCGCACCAAACAAAAAAAGCAGAACAATAACTGCTAAGGCGGCAAACTTGAGAAATTTACTTCTCTTCTTTGGGTCCCTGATCTTCAGATTCATCAGGTTCACTTTCTGGTTCTTGCTTCCCGACGTCTTTAGTCGGGACTCCGACATCAGCTTTTGGCTGTTCGTCGGAGCTTTCTTCATCTTCGGCTTTTTTCTTATCGGGTTTTTTGATTTCAACAGGCCCGCCTGCATCAGCTGTGCCGGAAGCACTGCAGGCAGGCTCTGATTTCTTTTCCGGCTTGCTCTTTTTTTTCCCGACGCTTTCTCCGACGCTCTGGTCGGAGGAGCCGGTCGGGACTCCGACATCAGCCTTTGGCTGTTCGTCGGAGCTTTCCTTGTTCTCAATTTTTGATTCTTTTCTCTTCTTAAAATATTCTCCGACTCCAGAAACTAAGCCAATCGAATCAGTAAGTTGATCTCTCTTACTCTTGATCCCTTCAATCGCATCTTCAATAAATCCGATAATGTTGGTGGCAGCCGTTCCGGCACGATCGAGCGCTTCGGTCACAACCAGCACTTTTTCCTTGAGCTCGCTAGTCATGAGCGCTACATCGTCCGAAGATTTTCGAAGCGATTTAACCAATTTAATCGTTTCATTGGCCAGCCAAACAATCGTAACCGTGATTACGACAATGCAAGCACCCAATATTATGTATAAAATTTCAACTATGTTCATTATCCTACTCCTCCGGCCGCTGCGGGACCTTGCTCTTGCATTTTATATGGTCCAGGATATATCAAAATATTAGTTAGTAATATCATTATTTCTTGGGTTTTTTGACCAGCGATCGCATTTTTTTCAGAAATCTCTCTTTCTAACTTCAGGCGTCCTTGAGTATTTTCTTCCGATTCTGGGAGCGAAACAACCTCAAGAACCTGTCTCTTAAGGTCAAATATTTCGTTATATATCCGATCCCTTTCACCTTGGAGTATCTCGAGATTTTCTTTGATTATATCGGACGGTTGGCGCTCAACACTATCAGCAGTGATAGCCCATGCTGCATCGGGAGCAATTTCGGGCTTTAAAACGGGCGGTTGAGCAGGTGCGGTAGGTTCGGAAGCTGGTTGCGGTTCTGGTTGAGACGGTTCCGCGTTTTCGTCAAGTCCCGCTAGAACGCCATCCTCGGTTAGAGTTGGGGTAGGTTCTTCCGCTACGGGGGTTCCAACTGGAGGCGCTTGCACTTGTACCGCGGTCGGTATTACTGCCGGTTTTTCTTCACCCGGATCAGGCGAAACTCTTGCCTCCAAATCCTCATGTTTCCCCTCTTCGCGAGATCCTGCTACGGCATCCCGCGCAGCCTGTTTGGAATCTCCATCGATAACTTTAAGCGGTTCGCCAGGAGTAACTTCCTTTCCTGGTGGCATTTCGGTATCAGCAACTTCCGCTCGCACTTTCGCCACCGGGTCGGGCTGTTCCCCACCAACTGCTTGTACCGGAACTTCAACTTTTTGACCAGCTTCAGTAGGAGGCGGTTTTATATCACCAGCAGGTCCTTCGGCAGTTTTAGGCGCTACTGGCGGCGGAGCAACTTCAGGAGCTGCAGCAGCTTCAGTATCTGTCCCAGTTACCACCTGAACCGGTTCTCCCTGATTTGTCCCTCCAGCATTTGGCATTTTAAAAAATATTAGTTACGAACTTTCTAAATTATAGCATAATGAGTTTATAATGTTATAAAGTTCGTAAAGTTTGTAAAGTAGTTGCAAGATACCCTTTCATAACCTGATAAACTTTTCACTTTAACTTATTTTTCACCCATGATGAATAAACACCACGTCGGCTTCCTTGACAACATAGTCCTTGCCCTCAAGGCGAACCTTGCCCGCCTCTTTGGCACCTTTCCAACCAGAAAGCGCAATAAAGTCTTCATACAAAACAACTTCGGCTTTGATGAATTTTTTTTCAAAATCTTGATGAATTTTACCTGCCGCCTGCGGCGCTTTGTCGCCTTTTCGAATTGTCCAAGCCCTCGCCTCCATCGGCCCGGCCGTAAAGAATGAAACTAAACCAAGTGTCTTATAGGCCGAAACGATCAAGCGGTTAAGTCCGGCTTCGGAAAGTCCCAGATCCTTCAAATATTCCTCGCGGTCGGCTTCGGGAAGCGAATTGAGTTCCGATTCGATTTTGGCGGAAATTACCGTAGCACTCTCGGGACTCACCAAATCCTCAAGTTCATACTCATCTATCAAGTCGGCCTCGTTTTCGCCGACTTTGCTCTCTGAAACGTTAAAAATATACAAAAACGGCTTTAGAGTTAAAAAATTTGCCTCTTTCAAAAGTTCTTTTTCTTCCTCGGACAATCCCGCTTCGATCGCCGGACGAGAGCTCTCAAATACTTTTTGAACCTTTTTATAAGCTTCGAGCTTTTTCGAGGCTGATTTTTCGCCAGCCCTGGCTTCCTTTTCCGTCGCCGAGATTCTTTTTTCGATCGTTTCCATGTCCGAGAGTACCAACTCGGTCATAACTGTTTCGATATCGCTTTTAGGGTTGATATCCCCCGAGATATGCATGACGTCTTTGTTTTCAAAAGTCCTGACTACCATGGCAATTGCATCAACTTCGCGAATGTGCGAGAGAAATTTATTCCCAAGCCCCTCCCCTTTGTGCGCACCGGCAATAAGTCCCGCGATATCGACAAATTTAACGGTCGCTGGCACGATGCGG
>JBDRAU010000018.1:0-7488 GCA_043823315.1 bacterium | reverse complement strand
AGTTAGTATTTTTAACCCTGGAAGTGCTATTCTGGGACCGTTGAAAAAGGTTTTCTTAGTGTCATCCTGAGTTTTTACGAAGGATCTCTGGCGAATGCCAGAACCCATATTCATGGGGGATTCTTCACGTTGCTCAGAATGACATCCTGATTGTTTAGAATGACATTTTAACGAGTTTTTCAATGGTCTCATTTGATGTGTTCTATTTTTCATTGATTTTCTATTCATTCATTTACGATTTTAAAAAATTACGGGTTTAATGGTCTGTCATCGTGATTATTGTTTTGTTTTGTCATCTCGAGCGAAGTCGAGAGATCTAGACATTAGTTTCGAGTTCCGCCCTCGAAACGCCATTGCAGTCGGGATGACAAGGGGAAAGGGTTGAGGATGACAGGGGGAAAGGGTCGGGACGACAGGGGATCGATGATCTGGATCCCGCATCAGGGAGTGCGGGATGACAGGGGGAAAGGGTCGGGATGGCAATGAACTTCGTGCGGGATGACAGCTGGCGCTGTCAATCAAACCCAAAATGTACTCCTTGGACGGAGGTGTTCTTCTTTATTATCCCAGAGGATCTCTGATCGGGAAAGAGCTTCTGCGATTTCTCGATAGAAGGAATGGCTGCGCCCGCTTCGCCGGTTTTTAAATTGGATTGATAAAAATACGGATTGATCAAAATACTCGAAACAGGGAAGTCGCTCTCATTCTTGGCGTTTTGGGCGCTTTTTTGCATAGCGAGATCTACGAGTTCAAAAGTTTTTTGCTGGGCGGCTTGGGGACCAAAAGTGGCGATGTCGCTAAGGCGAAATTCACCCGGGCCGTAGCGCAGAGAGTAAGTAGTGGATTTGGGTGACTCCAAAATGGGATAATAATCAACACCGCAGATCAGGTTTTCCATTCCAGGTTTAACTTCTTTTGACCAATCGTATTTTGCCCCGAGATTTATCTCGATTGGAGGCTCGATTTTTTTCCTTGATCCCTCGTCGGTGCACTTTATGTAATCTGCTCCGACAAGATCGAATTCATATGGTTGATTTTCCTTGCCGGTGGCGGTTGAAATGCCTTTGTAAACGATGTTGATATTGTGTTTTTTGCTTAAATCGGTCAAAACTCGAAGCGAAGTTTCGCTGATGTGATTTTCGTCGATGGCCTTCTGGCTGGCGGGGTCGGTAAACTTGAGCGTCCCTGCTCCCGTGTATTTTTTGTAAAGCGAAACAATTGTTTTGACAGCTTTGACTCCGGGGATGAGCTCGAAGAGTTTGGTGTAGACGTAATAGCCAGCGGCTGCAAAAATAATCGGGGGTATTAAACAACAGACGCAATATTTCCCGTATTTTTTAAATAGATTATCGGCTTTTTCAACCTTGTCCTTGACCTTCATTGCCTTGTCGAATTTTTCACCGATTTTGGCGAGCTTTCCAGTACCCTTGGCTGTTTCAGCTGCTACGTCCGCTCCGGCACCAGTTGCCTCTCCGGCTGCCGCACCACCAACTTCACCTGCTGCTGCTCCAGTTCCAGCCCCCGCAGCTCCGCCTGCGGCTCCACCGGCACCCGCACCTGCTGCACCTCCTGCAGCGGCTCCGCCCGCAGCTCCCGCTCCCGCTCCGCCCGCAGCTCCACCAGCGGCGCCAATACCAGCTCCAGCGGCAAGACCGATCGGTTCTGTAACGACAACTCCAACACCACCGGCGGCAAGCCCCGAAAGTCCTACCGCGCCTCCTACTCCTGCGCCTGCTCCGGCACCTGCACCAGCTCCTGCAGCTGCTCCACCAGCTGCACCAGCTCCAGCTCCTCCAGCCGCACCTGTGGCTGCTCCGGTTCCAGCTCCCGCAGCTGCTCCTTCTGCACCGCCAACTGCTCCGCCGGTTGTTGCACCGGCTGCACCGCCAGCTAAACCGCCCGCTTCGGGAGCAGCCGCTTCCAGAGCATCTGTGCCGGCTTCGGCTCCAGTTTCGGCCGCATCACCGATTCCTTCAGCTGCTTCCTTGCCTGCATCGGCTGTGTCTTTACCGACGTCCGTTGCGTCTTTGGCTCCGTCTGCGAGATCCTGCCCTTCTTTACCGGCTTCTGTGGCATTTGGCTTGTCTGGTTCCTCTTGAGGTTTCTTTTTTCCGAAGATACTGTCTTTGGCATCCTGAACTCCTGTGTCTATCTTTTTGCCTAATTTTCCTTCATTAAAAAGCTCATCCGCATCCCGGAAATCATCATAGGCATCAGAAATTCCTTCGCCCTGACGCTGGGGTTGTTCTTGTTGCTCCAGGTCTTCATCTTCTAGCTCTTGAGTATCAACTACCATTTTGCTCTGCTTTTATCTGCTTATTCAATTCATCTTCCATATCGGTGTAAACTTGCATCATCGTGAACGAGCCGACATTTTCAATTGATAGATCAAATACATAATCAAAGTATTTCTTCGTTAAATTGTTAATGACTTTTTCTTGAAATTGCTTATTCTGGCTCAAGAAGTAGTTACCGAATTCAAGCTCAAAAAACATAGACGAAACGAGAGTCAATTGGTTTTTCAAAGATCGTAGGTTTTGTTCATCGATCTTTATTTTTTTCTGGACCTTGTTACGCAGATCCTGCATTAGGACGCAAAGATCGCTGTTTGCCTTATACATCTGCTGCTGCAGGGCAACTCGGTAGGAGATCATATTAGGATCATTAATTATTTTCATGATCGCCTCCCGGGTAAGTTTCTAGGTGGAGTTGAGGGTTCGGCCAGGGGTGTTGGTTGGCGTACTGTTACCACTTGCATGGTTTGAGCTAAGCTTGAAACCATTGCTGGTTTTAGTAAATTGCCTGCGATGCCAACCTGGGCAGCTAAAAACTGCTTGGCAGCATAAACTTGATTTGGGGGGATAGTTTTATCGTTATTTAGAGTTGCATCCAGATATACTTTTAGGGCCTCTTTAATTTGGCCAACTACTTTTGGGTTAGCACTGGCTTTTGCAACAAACTGGTTAGCTTGGCCTTCCAAAGTGCGTGCCTCTTCACTTTTCGATAGAATAACCATCTCCATTTTTTGCCGTTTGTTATAATCAAGAACCATCTTTGAGACTTTCGGATCTGCGAATCGTCCTGCTTGCCTCATCATCTCACCGGTTGAGAGTCCATGCGAGAGCTTGAGCTGATTGACAAAATTGTCTGCTGTGGGCTGATCGGTTCTTCTAGCTACCAGTCGGCCGATCTCTCTCACAATTCCTTCATTGTCCCCTGCAAAGCGGTTGTAGTCCTCATTTTTCACATCTTTCAGGTCGATGTCTTTAAAAGTGTCATTGAGCATCTCAAGGGCATTTGTGCCGTTTGCTTGCGAAATCGTTTCATTAATTCTCTCTAGATTATCATTTATTTGTCTCGTACCAAGCGGAATGAAGTCCCGGTTATTGTTATTGTAAGCCCCCGGTAAATCTCCCACTTCATTTGTGGGTTGGGCAATTGCGCTTGATGATCCGGCTGTTAGAGCATAAGCCTGACTCATTTTCTGATTACGTAAAAATAATTGCTCTTCGATAGGTCTTGTTGATCTGGCTTCTTGAGCTGATAGATCTCTTAAGCGGTTGTGTCCGGCAATCATGGTACCAAGATCGTTTGTGTCAATCTTGACTTGTTGAATAATATTTCCTTGATCATCTTTTAACTCACCCTCCATCCCGAGAAACATTGAATTGTACACGTAGGTACTTTCTGCGGCGTCATCAAGTCTGTCAAATTCAGCCATGACAAGTTCTCGTGCCATTTCTTCGGAAAACGGTTGTCCGCTTATTTTTTCCATTTCTGCTTTATAAGCGGCAACCATTCTTTTAATGGTGTAATCCATTTGGCCTATTACTTTTTCGGTTGATTTTAGTCTGGAGAAGTCGTCATCCTTTCTGTCGGTTTGGCTTTTAGTGTCAGCAACTGGACCAGCAACTTTTGCACCGAGATAATCAAATCGAAACCCAGATTTCTTTAGCTCGGCTTGATAAACTTCTTCCTTTTGTGCGTAGTTGGCAGGAAGGTTTGCTGCGGTCCATTTTTGCATTCCCCGGACAGCTCTAAAAGCGAGCTGATCACGTCCACTTCCTTTGTATGTTTTCATTTTTATCACTTCATCAGTTCCAGCTTTTACGGCAGAGTCTTTTGTTTCGGACATTATAAAAGCATCCTTAGATTTTGCTTTAACAGATCTCTCATTATTTAGAAAAAACGCTTCTTGAGCAGCATTACCTAATGTGCCATTTCTATACTTTTCGTACGCTGCATCCATTTTTTGTTTGGACATATTTGGTTCGAAAAGGCTAGGCGTTTTTTTAGCTTCTTCAAGATAGCCGGCTGATTCAATCGAAAGAACTTTTGCTACATCCTCTTGGTTACCGAGGCTTCCGCGACTGGCACGATTATTATAACGCCGTCTTGCATTAGTTTCGGCTCCCGGCTTTGCATCTGCTTCTGCCTTTTTTCTAACCTTGGATTCTAACTTGCTTTCCCATTCCCTTCCCTGCATGACCACTCTTCCTCCTGACTGAAGACCTTTCTCGACAGTACCGCGAGCCTTACTCCAAGTTCCAGCAGCGGTTTGGGGTAGAGAGGCAATCACCCCTCCGACATCTTTTTCCCAAGTAAATGGAATTCTGACTGCTAAAGTGAAAAGACCGATTTTCAAAAGTAATGGAAATAATATTTGAATGAAATTGGAAATAATTCCGTCACCTTCGGCTGCTTCAATTTCCGGTATTATAGTAATCAAAAAATGAACTGCATTTAGAATGATTGGGAAAATAAGCCAGAAACTGATGATCTTCAGCCATTTTTTGAAAATTCCCTCTGTCTCTGGCAAAATATAGAGCCCGATGGCGATTGGTCCGAAAGCAGTGGCGAATAAAACAATCCAAGGAGAAAGCGAATGAAAAAAACCAATCACAAGCATTCCCGTAATGAGAAGGAAGTTGACAATCAATATTGCCAGAGCGATCAAGTACGAATTCGCTACAGCCCACAAAGCGGCGAACCCCATCGTAATTACTGCTATTATCCAGCCACCGACTCCCAGGTCAAGATCGGGAATGTTCTTGACAACTGTAAATCCAGATGCCCTTATTTCACCAGCCCAACTCCACGCTGTGGGAGTATGAAAGATAGATACATTGCCAATAATATAATCGACCACCCTTGAGCCAATGGCAATAATTGGTCTTAACAAATTTCCCAAAAAGGCAGCGAAAACAATCTTGGGAAGTAATTTTTTGATAGCGTAAGTTTCTATATTGGCGTTTAGGATGTTTCTAAAGGCGATATAAACTAGAAACAGAAATAGGGAGAGGTTTAACAGTCCTCTTGAAAAGTTATATAGACTGTCTAACCAGCCAGTTGTTCCTAGTGGCTGAGTGCCATTGAGTACACTTGTCAGAAAACCGGGATAACCAACAGTTTTTCTAGGAGACTGTGCTGAAGCATATATTCTGTTTGGTACTTTTATTGAGATACTGCTGGCGTGGGGTTTTATTTCTACAAAATGCCAGCTGAATATTGCAACTGCGATAAATACTAAATATAAATATTTATTCTTTTTCATTCTCTATCTATTATTAAGCAAGCTCCATCCTTAAATTCAAATCTTACCTTGCGTCCAGAATCATATTGAATTATTTGAGCAGTAAGGCCGCAATTAATGCTTAGAAGTGGTGTAAATATTTTTTGGTCAATAAAATCAATCATGTCGCAGGACATTTTTTCAAAAACATTTCCCTTACTATCATTTAGGCCAGACAATTCGCATGGAGTTTTTTTTGCAATCTCACTTGCGCTTATATCTATAACTGTCATTTCGCCTACTGTCCTCGTCCAATCATAAGGTCCGGCGTTGGGGGCGGGGGTGACGTCGATGGTGTAGGTGCGGATGTTATTTTCATCGACCGTCGAAACCGGTGTGCGGGCGGCGGGGGAGGTAACTGCGGAGGAAGTTGGAGAGACCGAAGCAGTCGAAGAGGTCTGCGGGCTTTCGATGGTTTCGGGGCTTTGAGGATATTTGGTGGTGCCGGGAACGAAAATATCGCCCGAGTCGGTCGGACTTTGTTCTGGAACAACGGGTGTTTCTTTTCTC
This sequence comes from bacterium, assembly GCA_043823315.1. Classification (GTDB taxonomy): domain Bacteria; phylum Patescibacteriota; class UBA1384; order UBA1384; family DTJR01; genus JBDRAU01. The sequence goes on along the minus strand of JBDRAU010000018.1, from coordinate 1,406 downwards.
GAGGAAAAATAGTAAATAAGGGCTGCCGCCACAACCAAAACAATCCCAAGTGCGAGAGCAATCTTCGCTTTGTTCGACAAAGTCTAACCCCTCCTTTACTTATGTACTTATTTTATCATCAAATAAGTACATTTTCCATTTTCCATTTTTAATTTTTCATTGATTTATACATTGAATTATTGGTTTAATGAGATTATGGAAGACAAATTCTCTCGATCAAAAAAGCTAGAGGAAAGGACTGCATCTTTCGGAATTAATATTATAAATTTATGCAAATCAATTAAGATAACACCAATCAATTCCTCGATAGTTAACCAGATGATAAGAGCAGCAACTTCCGTAGGCGCAAACTATATGGAAGCAAACGGTGCTAGTTCTCGTAAAGATTTCAGAAATAAGATATACATTTGCAAGAAAGAAGCTCAAGAGTCAAAACACTGGTTAAAGATGCTGTCTCAAACCAATTCCGACAAAACAGACAAAATAGATCTGCTAAGTCAAGAGGCACAAGAATTTTGTTTAATCTTTACAAAGATCACAGGAACTCTCAATGAAAAAATGAGTAAATAACTCATTCAATGAAAAATAGAAAATGGAAAATGAGCTAAATCTCTTTATATTTAGCCCAAGAGATGGTAAATTTAGCTCATGAGTTATACCCAAAAGGTGGCGTTTAACACCATCGCTCAGTTTGTTGGTAAAATTATCGGAATTGGGATTGCACTTGTTACGATCGGAATTCTTTTTCGATTTTTGGGAGTCGAGGGTGCAGGTAAATATACGACCGTTTTTGCTTTTACCTCATTTTTTGCTCTCTTTGCCGATATTGGACTCGGGTGGACGATGCTGCGGGAGCTCTCGGTTGAAAAGGACCAAAATAAGGTTTTCCAGAATATTTTTACGATGCGGCTCATTTTGGGTATTTTTATCTATGCTGTCGCTGCGCTCGTAATTTGGCTTTTTGCCTATACTCCCGATGTCAAAATGTCCGTTGGGATTTTATCTATTGCTTGGTTTTTCCAGTCTTTAACTTCAAATGCGGTCCAAATTTATCTTAACAAATACCGAATGGATATTGCCGTTTTGGCCGAAGTTGTCGGCAAGGCCTGCATTTTGCTCGTTGTATATCTGATCTCAATTCACGGCGGGAGTTTGATGTCGGTGATGGGAGCATATCTTGCCGGCTGTTTTGTTAATTTTGTGATTGTCTGGTCATTGGCGGGCAAATTTGTCAAAACCGGCTTGGCCTTTGATTTTGTTTACTGGCGCTACGCCCTTAGGCAGGCTTTGCCGATCGGAATAACGCTCGTTTTCGGCTACGTATATTATAAGGTAGACTCTTTAATGCTTTCTTGGATACAAGGAATGACCGATGTTGGAATTTACGGAGCGCCGTATAAATTACT
>JBDRAU010000017.1:0-2589 GCA_043823315.1 bacterium | reverse complement strand
ATTTTTCGTAGATTCTGTACCTGAATTATAGCATTCTTCTTGCTGATATTACAGCGAAGACGCAGACAGATGCGGACTTAACGCAGACAGTCGCGGATAGAAGGTTCATTTTATTTTACTAGATTTTCTAAAAGGACAAATTTTTTAGTCGAAAAATACAGATCCCTGCCCCCAAGTTGGCCTTTCGTACGAATGGACAATTAAGGCAAGTTAGAACAGATTAGAATTTGATAATTTTCTTCTGGCAACTTACCTTTTAAGATTACTTATAAATTTTTTAGTATTATGTACTAAAATTATAGTATTTCTACCTATTAAAATCTATTAAAAAACTGCTTTTTTTCAACTTCTTTTTTGTCTGTATAGATTGACAAAACCGACTTGATAAGTTAATATTTTAATTCATTCGCGTTATTTGTTCTTTAAAAATTGAAAACAAGGAGATGAAAATCATGGTTCGGAATTTCTTGTATTACGGTGACAATCTTGATATTCTTTGCCGCTATATCAGAGATGAAACAGTGGATCTTGTTTATCTTGATCCGCCGTTTAACTCCAACGCCACCTACAACATTCTATTCGCCGAGCAGAACGGGAGTCGTGCCGCCGCGCAAATCAAGGTATTTGAGGATACATGGCGATGGGACAAATCTGCGGCGGAAGCCTACCAGCAAGCAGTTGAGGTCGGAGGGCAGGTTTCTCAGGCCCTGCAAGCTTTCCGGCAATTGCTAGGTGACAGCGGCATGCTGGCCTATCTGTCCATGATGGCCCCGCGCCTGGTGGAACTGCGTCGGGTACTTAAGCTCACGGGAAGTATTTATCTCCATTGTGATCCCACAGCAAGTCATTACCTGAAGATGCTAATGGATTCGGTATTTGGAGCAAATAACTTCGTAAACGAGATTGTGTGGCACTACCACACAGGAGGAGCAAGCCAGACCCACTTTAGTCGGAAGCATGACATCTTGTTATACTATTCGAAAGAAGGACGGAACCGTGCGTTTAATGTACAGCGCGAGCCATACCGGGAAGAAAAGACACAACATTTTACAAAAGTTGACGAGGATGGACGTCCGTACCGCGTACGTATAATCGGCGGGAAAGATTACATTTATTATCTAGACGAAGGAAGGATCTGCCACGACGTGTGGGACATATCCGCCCTGAATGCATTTGCGCATGAACGTCTTGGTTACCCTACCCAAAAGCCGGAAGCTCTGCTTGAGCGTATTATTCTGGCCAGTAGTAGCGAAGGCGATGTTGTTCTTGACCCTTTCTGTGGTTGTGGGACTGCCATCGTCGTTGCCCAAAAGTTTAAGCGTCGCTGGATTGGGATAGATATCACCCATTTGGCTATCGGGTTGATTAAGCATCGTATTCAAGATATTTTTGGGAGCGCGATAAGTTCAACTTACAAAGTCATTGGTGAACCAACTGATTTAGCGAGCGCTAAAACTTTAGTCGATGATGATCCTTATCAGTTCCAGTGGTGGGCTTTGGGCCTGGTAGGAGCTAGACCCGTTGAACAGAAAAAAGGAGCAGATAAAGGAATTGATGGTCGACTTTATTTTCACGACGAAGCGAATAAGACCAAACAGATTATTTTGCAAGTTAAAGGAGGTCATTCAAGCTCTGCTCACATTCGCGATCTTAGAGGGGTATTGGATAGAGAAAAAGCTGAGATTGGGGTGTTTATTACTCTTCAAAAACCCTCCAAGGCAATGCGTAGAGAAGTAGCAGGAATAGGTTTTTACCAATCTCCGTGGAATAATAAGCACTATCCCCGCCTTCAAATCTTGACTATCGAGGAATTATTAAAGGGAAAAACAATTGATTATCCCGTGCCTCAATCCACCGATATAACTTTTAAGAAGGCTCCTCGATTCATAGGGAAGAAAGGAGAACAAGAAGAGCTGTTCTAAAAACTAAACAAAAAGAGTATGACGATTTGTTATACTCTCTTTTTTTATATTCTGAACAGATCCTGAGCCAAAGGCTTCCCTTTGGGAAACTAAATTCAGAATGACGCAATAGCATCAATTCAGGATTACACTTATCTCAAATACTTGACATATTTCCTGAAATTATTTATAGTAAGTACAGATCACGATGAGAGGCCACACCTAAGGTTTTGTCCGAAGGTTAATGCCTCTCTTTTTGTACTCAAGCTTATTTTTCAATTTATTCAAAAATATCAACTTTTTCATAAATTTACGAAGTAGAGCGGAAAATTTGAAAAAATCTGGGACTACGACAACCAAAAGTTTTTGATGTTTATTTAGATATTCGATAAGACAGTGAAAGTCACCATCCCCAGAAACTAATACCGCTTTGTCGAAATTATTATATTCAATCATCGTGTGAAGTACCAACTCGGCATCTACATTGCCCTTTGTATAAAATTTTTTGTTCTTGTGATACTCCAGGGTTGGTTTAAATATCAAGTTATATCCAAATCTTCTTAAGTTCGTATAAAGTGACTCATTCTTTTTGACATACCCAATAAAAATATAGGCCTTCTCGACCTTAAATTTATCTTTTAGATAGATTCTAAATCTTCGAAAATCGAGTTGCCATCCCATATCTTTG
>JBDRAU010000016.1:0-5599 GCA_043823315.1 bacterium | reverse complement strand
GCTCGCAATGACAAAGAAGATGGAAAATAAAATTATTGTTCGAGCGCAGTCGAGAACTTTTATCAAGGGTCTTCTCGAGGCGGCCGATAAATCGGCCTTCCTCGAAGCATAACCATAGGTAAAAAAATGAAACTTAGAAATACAATTTTAAAACTCCTGATCCTGCTAGTTCCGTTTTATTTTATCCGTTTTAACGTTGGGCCGATTCCGACAACACTGCTCGAAATAGCTATTTATGGGGCGGCTGTTTTATTCTTGTTCTACAAACTTTTTGATCTTAAAGACAAAAAAACGCTCATTCTCGCCGGAGGAGTTTTTGTTTTGGCGGGACTTGTTTCGGCGATTGTTTCTCCCGATAAAGTAAGCGGCCTTGGCCTTTGGAAAGCATATTTTTTCGATGGATATCTAGTTTTTCTGATGTTTTTGTCGGCGCTAAAAAACAAAAAGGATTTTACCGATTTTGTAATCTACTGCGGTGCGCTAACTTCTGCGCTGGCGCTTTTGCTGTTTATCTCTGGCGCTAAAACGATTGACGGTCGGCTTTACGACCTCGACCGCTTGAGTGCGAACTATCTGGCGATGTTTTTAGCGCCGATTTTAGTTCTTTCACTTTACCAAACGATCAAAAAAAAGACTATCTTTCATATTTTGGCGTCTGCTTTGATCGTTGTTGCTATATATTTGACGGATTCGCGCGGAGCTTTAGTAGCTTTGGCAGGAGCATTAATATTATTCCTTTATTATTTTCTTGCAAAATCTCGCAAAACTTTAGCAAAAGTCTTGCTAATAATACTTTTGGCAGGGTTTTTTATAGGCGGATATCTAATTTTTAAACCTGATTGGTCAGACCACAGCCGAAAAGCTACCTCTTCCAATGTGCGCTATTACATCTGGCAGACTTCATTTGAAATCATTGGGCAAAAGCCGATTCTCGGCGTCGGGCTTTCAAATTACCAAAATTATTTTTCCACTTTGACCCGTGATCGTGTCAATTATCCCGAGTATATTTCTCCGGTGGCCTTAACTGCTCATAGTTTGTTTATCCAGCTTCTCGCTACTTCCGGAGCCGTGGGGCTCTTAGCGTTTTTGTATCTTCTTTTTTCGAGTCGCTTCTATTTTTCAAAAAATCTCCCAATAGTCTTGGCGCTGTTTTCAATCCTGTTTTATGCTCTTGTCGATACGCCGTTTTTTAGAAACGATTTGGCGGCGATCTTTTGGATACTGCTTGCGCTATCGGTAAACCCCGTTAGAAATGGTGATTGCTTCACGATTAATACTGGCGAAAGTAAATCACCACCATCAGGAACAGCTCCTGACCACCGAAAAAAGTCGGAGTCCCTCTCTAACGGGGTAAATTACAAACAAAAAAATGCTTAAATCTTCTTCGAGCGAAGTCGAGAAGCCCCAAAGTAAAAGTTCTCGACCAGCTCGAACAATATTGAGTTCTTCGCTCGAGCGGTTTCTATCATCACGCCAAAAGCTGATTTTTATTGTAATCTTCATTGCTTCTTTTTTGATCATTTCTTATGGGATTAACCAGACCGGGGAAACATGGGATGAAATTCCGTACTACAATGCTGGGAGAAGTTATTATTCTAACCTTATTCATTTAAACTTCAAAAGCTCTGCTTGGGACGCGAACAAAGAACATCCACCGGTGGCCAAATACGTGTATGGACTGTTTTCTTCGCCGGGGTATTTTCTTGATGGCGAGCATTATACGGGAGGAAGAATTGCCAGTGCACTCCTCTTAAGCTTAACGATTGCCCTTGTTTCTTATTTTGTAACAGAGCTTTTTTCTGCCACAATCGGGCTTTTTAGCTCGATAATTTTGATGTTGACGCCTCCTTTTATTGCTTACGGCAGAATCTTGGGAATGGATTCGATTTCAGCTTTAGCATTTCTTCTACTCGCAATAGTGTCATATCGCTTTGCCAGGTCAAAGGGGGGATGGAGGGATTATATTTTACCGACTCTTACGCTCGCTCTTGCGTTTGCTACCCGTTACAATACGATTCTGGCTGCACTTTTTGGTCCGGTGGCGATTTTACTTTTTGCCCCATGGAAGAAAGATTATAGACGATGGCTTGCTCTTCTAGCAATTCCGATTGGTTCGGCAATCGTGTTTTATCTTGTCTGGCCTTATTTATGGAGCGATCCGATCGGAGCGCTTAAGACCAGTTTTGGCCATTGGGGGCAAGTACGAGAATGGTACATGGGCCAAAAAGACGCTGTTCTTCCTAGCTCGTACTTTCTCACTTACTTCTTCTACAGCGTACCGGTGGGGATTTTAGTTTTGGCGGCCCTAGGTATCTTTAGTCGCGAGAAAATTAAAAATAAACTTTTTATTATTGCTCTTTTGGTCCTGCCTTTTATAAACAGCTTTGTCGGAATTAAACAGGGTGGGGTACGTTATTTGCTGTTTGTTTTTATCCCGATTGGTGTCCTGGCTGCTCTTGGATTTGTTTATCTTCTTAAAATTTTAAAGCAAAAATATCTGCAAATTATATTGATCATATTGCTAGTTTGCTACGGGCTTTTTAATGTGGTGACCCACTACCCTTATTATCTAGATTATTATAATGAGTTTATCGGTGGATCAAAAGGAAATTACGAGAAGAGGTTTTTACAATTCGGTTGGTGGGGACAGGGAGGCAAGCGTGCCGCAGATTTTCTAAATAAAAATGCTCCGCAAGGCGCGAGCGTTTTTAATAATATGAAGCCGGATCACACGCTTGATAATTTGCGTGCAGATATTCGACTTGTTGTGGATAGCGAAACCCCTGACTTCATCGTTTTCAATACAAACTGGGCCTGGATAAGCGATTATCAAATCCCTACCGGTTATAAAATTGTTCATGAGGAGAAGTCTGGCGGGGGAACTATTTTGACAATAATTCGGCGAAAGTAATGATCCTAGATTGACAAACCAGTTAAATTCTGCTAGGTTATATCTTCAATTGTCATCCCGAACGAAATTGAGGGATCTCAATCTGATCTTTGAAAATTTATCTTTCTTGAAGCCCCAGTGACTGACAAATCCTTTGTCATTTCGAGCGAACGAAGTGAGTCGAGAAATCTCATTTGGTTTGGTTGTCAGTGGGGCTTCAAGAACCTGAACCCAAGCTCTTGACGGAAGAGTTGGGCAGGTTAATGCTGGAGAGCATATAAAATATACTCAAGGAGGGTGATAGCTGTGGAACAGACTACACCTAGCATGACAGGCAGACAAAAGCGCGACATCCGGAAGTTGTTCACTGACTCGCTCGATGAGATGGGCTTCAGCCGAGACCTTGCTCAGAAGGTTCTCGGCAACGGTGGCAGACTGAAGAAGGGCGTCAAGAATCTGCTGGTCGAGCTGAGTGCCTCCGACCTGCTCGAGACTGTCGGCACCGTCGCCGTCCAGGCCATCGCGACTTTCTCCGCCAAGGACCACTTCAAGGTGAATACCTCTGGCGAGGTTAAGATCGGCTACATCTGGGACGGCTTCAGCAACGCCTTCCTCGCCGGTGACGGCAAGGTTGAGGCGGACATCGCCGAGGCCACGTTGCGCGTCCACAAGCTCGTGAAGAATTCCGTGGACGGCCCGATCATCGCCGAACTCGGCGGTGAGGAGGTGGCGGAGACGTCACTCGCCCAGATGTACGAGCTGATGAAGGCTCAAGGCCAGGGACAGCAGGGAATCCTGTTGACCAACGGCTACGCCAACATCTTCTACGTCAGGGACGTCAAGGGCGTTCTCTGGGTGGCCGACTGCCGCTGGAGCTCGGGCTACGACTACTGGGACGTCAACGCCTATCCGGTCACGTATCCGGATACGTGGCGCGCTGGTGACCAGGTCTTCTCCTGCTGATTCTCTGGATTCTTAGAGCCTTTGCTCTTGAATGGCTCTCTGAATCCTTTGAATCTTTGACCCTTAGGCTGCCGCGAAGCGGCAGTCGACGCAGGCCCTCCAAAAGTCCTTCGGGATGAGTAGGAGGGCCTTCCTTTATGCTAAAATTACATTGGACTTGTGAAGGTAACGGCCAGCCACACAGATTGCCGCGCATTCACATTAGGTTTGAGTTCCACCTCAAACCAGGTTCGCAATGACACCAGTTTTACTCGGGTTGACGAGGTAGAACACTCGCAATGACGTTTAGTGGTGTTTTTCAACGATCTCGGTAAAAATTTTGACAACGTGAAAAAATCGGCTATAAGATAAAGACAGCTACATACATTTTAGTAAAAGATACCGCATAAACTTAATTCTATTGTTCGACTTTATGGAGAACTTCTCGACTCTCCTTCAGCAAGCTCAGGATCGCTCGAAGAATAATGCGGAGTTAATTTTTGCAAACTGTGTATTCGAGTTGTTTATATGAAAAAACAAAAAAATTCAATTTCAATAGTTTTACCTGCTTTTAATGAGCAGATGAATATCGAGGCCTCGGTAACTGACGCCTATGATTTTCTGAAAAAGAATTTTACCGATTTTGAAATTATTGTGGTTAATGACGGATCGACAGATGATACGTTGAAAATACTTCAAAAAGTATCTCGGCGAACTGGAAAACTCAAGGTATTAAGTAACCGCAAGAATCAAGGTTATGGGGCAGCCGTCTGGAAGGGGCTTAAAGCATCGAGCAAGGACTTGGTTTTTTTCTCTGACTCTGACCGGCAATTCGATCTAAATGAAATCAAAAAGCTTCTCAAATACATCCCTCAGTTTGACGTGGTAATTGGTTATCGGAAAAAGCGAAGCGACTTTTTTATGCGAAAAGTTAATGCGTGGGGATGGAGAGTTCTAGTTTGGATTCTATTGGGCCTCAAAATAAAAGATATCGACTGCGCTTTTAAACTTTTTAAACAAGATGTAATCAGAAAGATTAGAATTACTTCAAAGGGCGCGACATTTTCGGCAGAACTTATTTACCAAATCGAAAAATTTGGGTTTTCAATAAAACAGCTTCCAGTCAGTCACTTTAGGAGGGTGGCGGGGCGGCCAACTGGTGCCAAGATATCAGTTATAAGGAAAGCTTTTATCGAAATTTGGGATCTCTATCTCAAGGATAAAAAATTGGTTAAATCGCGCAGCTTTGTTTTGTCTTTTTGCGCCATCGTTGCTTTGTTTGCTTCGAGAATTTTACTAATGAGCAACTCTCTTGATTTTTTTGACTCGAGCGAATATTTCTGGCGCACGGGTAGCGCTTCTGTTTGGCAGGCAATGGCAACAGGTCACGCGCCTTTTCACCCACTTTACGTTTTCTTTGGTTACGTTCTGCATAATTTCTTAAAGCTTTCTGAAATCACTTCCTTGGAGTTAACCTCCGCGATCACGGGCTCGCTGGGCATTGTATTTCTGTTTCTCTTTATAAAGAAAGTCTTTTCGCCTCGTGTGGCTTGGCTTAGCGCGATTCTATTTTCGCTCCTTCCGTTTGTTTTCACGAGCCAAGTAACCGTTTTAGTCGATGCCAGCGAACACGCGTTCTTCTTTTTAGCTCTTTTACTTTTTTACTTAGCGCTAGAGGGCGAAAAGACAAAGGGATTCCTGCTTGCGCTTTTGGCCGGTTTATCGCTGGGTCTGGCTGCTTTTGCCCATACCCAAGTGGCGATATGG
>JBDRAU010000015.1:0-2149 GCA_043823315.1 bacterium | reverse complement strand
CATATTTCTGGACATTTACATACAAGGGAGTTTACCAAGCAGTATCCCTCAACAAAGCATATTCAGATTCCAACTCTTCAATCTGGTAAATACGCTCTACTTGATGTCGATTCTGGCGACGTAGAGTTTTTAACTATTTGATCTAAAATACCTTGGTTGATAAAGAACTGGTGTAGGAGTAAAATATAACCAATGAGGAAAAAAGTTGCAGTAGTCGGAGATATATCGACTGACCATTTTTTAATAATGGATAGTCGTGATCGGGGTGTAATTCATCAAGGCAAGGCGGGTGATGAAAAGATTTGCTTTAATTACGGCGAAAAAATCCCTGTTAAAAAAACGCTTGATTCATTTGGCGGAAGCGCCCTAAATGTGGCAGTTTCTCTTAACCTTCAGGGGGCTGATGTAGAACTGGTGTCATTCTTGGGTAGGGATTTTGAGGGCAGGGAAGCAATGGGTTTTCTTCACTCAAAACAAATTGGAACCGATAATATTGACTTGGATCAGACGACTAATCAATCATATGTCATTGTTTTTGAAAGCGAGAGAACTGTTTTGTCAAATCACCTCAAGCGTAACTATTCGCGCCTTGTGATACCCAGGTCTGATTACATATATTTTGCCTCTGCCGGAGAAGGAAGCGACGATCTTATTAATAAGATTCGTGCAGAAGTTTCGAAGGGAGTCAAGTTAATATTCAATCCGGGCAGTTATGAGATAAAGAATTTTGATCTTTTTAAACCATTGCTACAAATAACATCGATTTTGATATTAAATAAGGAAGAGGCAGACAAGCTGTTCGATGCATCTCAAATCAAAGCTCAACTCGAGAAAATTCTAGCTTCCGGAGCAGCCGTAGCAATAGTCACTGATGACAAAAACGGAGCATATTTTGGGGTGCCTAATCAGTTTTTCCGCATGAGCGCGCCTGTTTGCGAAGTGGTTGATCCAACAGGAGCCGGAGACAGTTTTTCCGCTGGACTTTTATCGGGAATCATGTCTGACAGGTCACTAGAGGAATCGGCCAAATGGGGTATGATTAACTCCGCTTCGGTTATCGAGTCCTTAGGAGCAAACGAAGGCGCCTTAACTACAGAAGAGATTGAAAAAAGTGCTAAACAAAATAATGTCTTAAAGTTTTCTAAAATTTAGCGGGGATAAAATGAAAATATTTATTACGAGAGAGATCAACAAAGAAGCGATCGAGGCTATGAGGAAGATTGACGGCGCGGAGGTTATTATAAATCCCAAAGATCAATCGTTTTCAAAAAGTCAGATAATCGAAAAAGCTAAAGGCTGTACGTGTCTAGTTGCTCTTTTATCTGACAAAATTGACCATGAAATTATCGATGCGCTTTGTCCGGAGCTTAAAATTATTGCAAATTATGCAGTTGGATTTGACAATATTGATTTTGAATTTGCTAAGAAGAAAAATGTGGCGGTTACAAATACTCCCGAAGTGATGACTCAAGCGGTGGCGGAGCATGCAATCGCGCTTATGCTGGCCTGCTCGAGGAGGATTGTCGAAGGGGACAAATATGTTAGAGCAGGCAAGTATAGCCTTTGGGAACCGGACCTTTTGCTCGGTCCCGAAATTGCCGGTAAGACGTTGGGAGTTGTAGGAATGGGCAGAATCGGGCAGGCACTTGCAAACATTGCTTATCACGGGTTTGGGATGAAGATTTTATATCACGATATAAACCCCAATGAGGAAATAGAGAGAAACCTTCAAGCCGATAGAGTCAGTCTGACGAGTTTGTTTGAACGGAGCGATTTTATATCTCTGCATGTTCCGCTTCTTAAGGAAACAAAACACATGATTTCAAAAGAGCAGCTGAAGCTGATGAAGAAATCGGCAATTTTAGTTAACACCGCTCGAGGAGCGATCATAGACGAAGAAGCCCTAATTGAAGCCCTGCAAGAGAAAGAGATTTTCGCAGCCGGCCTCGATGTGTTCGAGAAGGAAGGAAGTGTGGATGAGCGTTTGTATAAACTGGACAACGTAGTATTAACACCCCATATTGCCAGTGCTACTCATGAGGCAAGGCTGCAAATGGGAGAATGTATTGTTGAAAATATTAAAGAAGTCTTGGCGGGAAAACCGCCCAAGACACCCGTCAGTTAAAGGGGGGATTATATGGCGATAAAA
>JBDRAU010000014.1:0-3170 GCA_043823315.1 bacterium | reverse complement strand
GGTCGGCGGTTGGTGAAGCCGCATCATCGCTCTCTTAATAGTTTAATTTTACGCTTTTTGATGAAAGATTGTCAAATGAAATATATAGAGCTTGGTGAATATCATTATTTATTCCCTGAGCGAAGCGGAGCGGAGTCGAAGAGTTACGCTTAAATTAGCCTTCAACTCGGCCGATTACGGCCTTCGTTCAGGCAATAATACTTATTATTCACCAAGCTCAATACCCTGTATTTTGCCGTCGCTCGGACGATATGCCGGCTGGCGCATCGTCCTCGCTAGCAAAGCTGAGCTTAGCTCTGTCAAAATAAAAAGTAAAACATGTATAAAAATTGGCACGCAATTCCATTGGAAAAAGTTTTTGCCGAGACAGGAAGCAAAAAAGATGGTTTCTCCAGCCCGGAAGCGACGGAGAGACTTAAAAAATTTGGACGAAACACTCTCCCGCAAGAAAAACCGTATTCCAGAATACGGCTCTTTTTGCATCAATTTAACAGTCCCTTAATGTATATTCTGTTGACGACTGTAGTTATTTCGTTTCTGCTTAAGCATTACTCGGACTCCATCTTTATTATCGTTGTATTGCTCATTAACATCACAGTCGGCTTCTATCAAGAAAACAAAGCTAATCAATCGCTTCTCGCCTTAAAGAAGATGGTTAAGATTAGGGCAAAAGTTTGGCGAGACGGCTATGAAAAAGAAATTGACAGCGAGGAACTGGTAGTCGGAGATGTGGTGCTCTTGAGGGCGGGAGATAAAGTGCCGGCCGATGGACGTATTATTGAATCAAGGGGGTTGAAAATAGACGAGGCGAGCCTCACTGGAGAATCCCAAGCAGTTAAAAAAAAAGCCGATGATGCTATACCCGAATCAACTCCGCTCCCCGAAAGGATAAATATGGTTTTTATGGGCACGATTGTGGAGGAAGGACGGGCAACAATAATAATTGTCGCCACTGGCATCAATACGCAAATCGGAGAAGTTGTCTCTCTTCTCAAAGAAACCAAAGAACGCAAAACTCCGCTTCAGAAAAAAATCGCCACGCTTTCAAAAATTGTTGGAGCGTTCGTTCTCTTTATTATATTTGTCATCGCTATTATCGGTTACTTCACGGGAAAATCTTTTGCCGATATCTTTCTGGCTTCGGTGGCTCTCGCGGTTTCAGCCATACCCGCCGGCTTGCTCCCGGCTATTACCGTCATACTTGTTTTGGGTATGCGGCGCATTCTCAAACAACAGGGCCTGGTCAGAAAGCTGTCCGCCACGGAAACTTTGGGAAACGTAACCGTTATCTGCACCGATAAAACCGGAACTCTCACCGAAGGGAAAATGCAAGTAAGCCATATTTTGACAAGCACGAGGGAATTGATAAGTGATCACATCAACGGGCTGGCCAAAGGCGAAAACGCCAATGGCGTTGAATCGCACATTTCGGCGCTGAAAATCGCCACCTTGGCGAACGACGCTTTCGTGGAAAATCCCGAGGCGGAATTACAAGAATGGGTGGTGCGAGGCAGGCCGACCGAGCAAGCCCTGCTTCTGGCCGGAATGCAGTCTGGTTTGAATAAGCGCGACCTAGAGGAACAATATCCGGTGCTCGACAGAATCAGTTTTGAATCGGACTATAAGTTTGCCGCCACATATCATCGCAAGGATGAGAAACAAACTATTCTTTATGTTATCGGGGCTCCAGAGGAAATTATCGCCCGTTGCGTTGATTTGGATTTTGACGGCAGAAAGGAAAAATTAGGCACAGCCGAAACGGACAAATTGATAGCGAAACTGGAAACGCTCACCCAAAAAGGTTTGCGAGTTCTGGCTTGCGCTCGTAAGGATTATGACGCCAAAACAGAATACCAAAATCTTACAGAATTAGTAAAAAAACTTTCGCTGGTGGGTTTTATCGCTCTCAAAGATCCGCTTCGTCAAGACGCCAAGGAGTCAATCGCAATTACTAAAAAAGCCGGCATCCGCACGGTCATTGTTACGGGAGACCATAAACTTACTGCTAAAGCCATTGCCGAAGAAATAGGCATTAAGGCTGAAGATGAAAATATAATTGAGGGGAAAGAATTGGAAATAATAAGCGATGATGAGTTGCGGGAGAAAACAGAACATATTTTTATCTACGCCCGCGTTTCGCCCCGCCATAAATTGAGGATTGTTGACGCTTTGCAATCAAACGGAGAAGTAGTCGCAATGCTTGGCGATGGCGTGAATGATGCTCCAGCCCTTAAATTAGCCGATATCGGGGTGGCAGTTGGTTCGGGTACGGACGTGGCAAAAGAAGTGGCTGATTTGGTATTGCTGGACGATAATTTTAAAACCGTAGTAAAGGCAGTTGAGCAAGGCAGAGTTGCTTTTGGAAATATCCGCAAGGTTTTTGTTTATCTTGTAGCGGATGATTTTTCCGAACTCTTTTTATTTTTAGCAAGCATGGCCATGGGGTTCCCTCTTCCGTTGTTGCCCGCCCAGATTCTTTGGATAAACCTTGTTGAGGACGGGTTTCCAGACATCGCCCTCACCACCGAACAGGAGACAAAAGGAGTAATGGATGAGAAACCAAGAAATCCCAAAGAGCCGATATTGAATAGACGCCTTAAACTTTGGATGGTCTCAATTTTCTTTATTGCCGGCTTGGCGGCATTTCTATTGTTTTTCTTCTTTTGGAAATTGACCGGGGATTTAGACAAGACGCGGACGATGGTATTTGTCCTTATGTGTCTTGATTCTTTAATTTTTGCTTTCAGCGTTCGTTCTTTCAAGCAGACAATTTTCAGAAAAGATATATTTTCCAATCGCTACTTGGTTGGAGCGGTGATTATTTCGGCTGCTTTACTCATCGGGGCCGTGTATTTTGCGCCTCTACAGAAACTTTTAGCTACTCAACCGCTGGGTATAATGGAGTGGGCTATAATCTTCAGTATTAGCATTGTAGAGATTGTATTGATTGAGTTTTCTAAGAAAAGAATTTTTAAATAAACTATCAATCTCGACGACTTATTCAAGCTAAGATCAGACTCTTTGTAATATAAATTAATATATGCTCAATAACCTACTTATTTTTGTCGTTGCTTTTTTTCTGGTGATAAAAGGCGCGACGTTAGCCACAAAATACGCCGCCAGGCTGGCCGAGAGCTTTAAATTATCAAAGTATGTTGTCGGTTTTATTG
>JBDRAU010000013.1:0-5290 GCA_043823315.1 bacterium | reverse complement strand
TGGCAACCGATAACAAGGCAAGATATTAATAGTTTGATCAGTCAGTTTAACAGCTATGTGCAGAAGGGTTTATCTCCGGCGCCGATTTGTAATCCGGGAATAAAAAGTATTGAGGCGTTGCTTCAACCCGAGAAAGATTTTGACTATTTCTATTTTTTCCACGACGAGAGTAAGCAAATTCATTTTTCCAAAACCTATCAGGAGCATTTGGAAAACATTCAGAAGTTTGGTGTGTAGTGCTTTGACCGTGTCATTTTTGACTCCTACTCATTTTCTTAAAAATTGACTTATCTGTTTTGCTTGATAAAATCAGCTCTGTAGCTCGAGGGGTTATTTTTTTAGCTGTAAGGTGGGTTATGTTCGACAAACTCTTTGGATTTTTTTCAGATGACGTTGGGATCGACCTTGGAACGGCCAATTCTTTGGTTTATGTAAAAAATCGCGGCGTTGTTATCAACGAGCCGTCGGTTGTGGCGATCAACCAACGGACCAAGCAAGTGTTGGCAATCGGCGAAGAAGCCAGACAAATGGTTGGTCGCACACCTTCCTATATTGTGGCGATCAGGCCTCTGGCTGACGGGGTAATTTCTGATTTTGAAATTACCGAACAAATGCTTAGGTATTTTATTTCAAAAACTACCGAACGAAAATTCTCCATATCTCCCCGACCGCGCGTTGTGATTGGAGTACCATATGGAGTCACCGAAGTTGAGCGCCGCGCAGTCGAGGAAGCGGCCCTTTCTGCCGGAGCGCGCGAGGTTTATTTGATCGAAGAGCCGCTGGCAGCCGCGATCGGCTCAAGGTTGCCTGTGCAGGAATCGACCGGATCAATGATTGTCGATATCGGCGGCGGTACGACCGAAGTGGCTGTAATTTCCCTCGGCGGAATTGTCACCAGCCGATCATTGCGAATTGCCGGAGATGAAATGAACGAGGACATTGTCGATTTCGCGAGGGACAATTTCAATTTGTCGCTCGGGCTGAGAACTGCGGAGGATTTAAAAATTAACATCGGTTCGGCGATCGAGCTTGAGGAAGTTTTAACTTGTCCGATGCGAGGGCGCGATCTTGTCAGCGGACTTCCCAAAGAAATTATCATAAACGATGAGGTAATCAAAAAAGCAATTTCAAAATCAGTGCGCTCGATCGTAAATAGCGTTAAAGCGACTATCGAAGAAGCTCCGCCCGAGCTTGTAGCCGATATTTTGGAGCGCGGTATAATTTTATCAGGAGGAGGCGCGTTACTTCGCGGGCTTGATCGGTTAATTGCCGAGCAAACCCAAACGAAAGTTCACATCGCCGATGATCCTTTGACTTCAGTTGTTAGGGGAACCGGGGTTGTGATTGAGGATCTGGAAAACTTGCGTTCAGTTCTGCTCTCAAGCGCCTTAGATTAATTCACCCCCACACCTAAGTCGAAGAAAATCAAAAATGAACTTTAGAAAAGAATATCAATATCGAGTTGGAAAAAATAAATGGTTTTTTAATAATAGATGTGGGGGCAAGTGAAGAAACTTTATCTTTATCTTATCGGAGCGTTGATTTTAATTTTTGTTCTCTACAACATTTGGCCCTTGCCGTTTGAATATTTTGCAAAATCGGTTATTTTACCTGCCTCAAATATTTTGGTTGAAACGGGCAAAAGAATAGTGAGTCCAATTTCGCTTTTAAAAGACATCGGTTCTCTTAATAGCAAAAATAAAGAGCTTGAAAATAATAATCGCGAGCTTACCGCAAAAGTTGCTAGATTAAAAAATAGTTCTAGGCAGTGCATCGAACTAATGCGCGAAGTTGATAAAAGTGAAGCGCTCGGTGAGGTAATCATAGCGAAAGTAGTTAGCAGAACTCCCGGCGGGCTAAGCCAAAAAATAATCATTAATCGAGGCGAGGAAGACTCGGTAAAATCGGGTAGTGCGGTGCTTGCAAACGGATATTTTGTCGGACGCGTCGGCAAAGTGGAAAAAAATCGGTCCGAAGTTGAGCTGATCTTTTCTCATGGATTGCTCGTGCCGGTTATGATGGAAAAAAATCCCGAAGGCGGACTTTTGCAAGGAGGGCTTGAGGGTTTGACGGTGACTGATATTCCGATCAATTCCAAGATCGAAGCGGGGGACAAAGTGATGACCAGCGGTCTCGGGGGAGAACTTCCCTCTGGTCTTCTGATCGGAGGAGTTGCACTCAACTTGGGAATCGAAGGAGAGCTATTCCAAAGGGTTAGGGTCAAGTCCCCTATCAACCCATATCTAATCGACTTTGTCAGCGTTTTGAATCATGAACTATAAAAAGATTCTCATTATTATTCTGGCGAGCTTATTTGATATCGCTTTGTCTGTAATGGTTGCTAAAATAAGTCCGATTTTTTTACCCCTCGCAGTTTTTTATTTGTCCTTAAGTTTGTCTCTAGAAGAGGCGATTATTGTTGCTTTTTTGGGAGGATTTATATTTGATATTGCGCTTTTAGACGGCAGCGTCTTTACTGTGATTTTTCTTATCGGCGAAGCAGTGCTAATTAAGATTCTGGGCAGGAAAATAGTTGACTTCACGAGCAGATTTACCCAGATGGTTTCGATATTTTTCATCTTGGCTTTTAAGTTGCTGTTTTTATATATGGTCTATGACCGTGCTCTTCCCTCGGTTTTTCTAAAAAATAATCTACTCGTCATTATATTTTTTATGATAATAATTTTTATTTCTTATTTACTAAAAAGCAGGTATGGCAAAAAGCAAATTCTATCCAAGTAAAACACTTGGCAAAGCTTCTGACGATTTGAACGAGCGGAATTTTTATGAATCCGATGAGCCGATCAAAAAAGAAGCGGATCAAAAAACACTCTGGCCGCTTCTCTTGATGGCAGCCATTTTTGTATTTTTAGGTTTTAGGCTTTTTAACTTGCAAGTAAAGGAAGGTTATGTAAATTTGCGTTTAGCTGAAGGAAACCGAATCAAAAATATTCCTGTTCCGGGGGCGCGCGGAAAAATTGTCGATAAAAATGGTGAGGTTTTAGTTAGCAACGAAGCAAGCTACCAGCTCATCACCAGAATCTCGAAAGTATCAGAAGTTGAAAAAATAGACCCGTCTTTGCTTTCAATTATCGGTCTTTCCAAAGACGAAGTAAAAGACTCAATTGAAAAACAGACTGGATCCGGTTTTACGATTTTAAAGGAGCAAATGGGGCGCGAGGAAGCACTCTTGGTTAAGTCCAAATTGCCGGTTTATGGCGAATTCGAAATCAGCCCGACTTTTAAGCGTGTTTATAACGAACCGAGTCTTGCGCACGAATTAGGCTATGTCGGTCGGGTTAGCGAAGAGGAACAGTCTTCAAAACTAATCGCCGCTATCAATGGAATTACCGGCAAAAGCGGAATTGAAAAAATCTACGACGATCTCCTGCAGGGCGTGCCGGGAAACCACAAAGCTGAAGTTGATGCGGGTAATCGTCTGGTTAGGTTTTTATCAAAAGAAGAGCCCCAAATCGGCCAAACCGTCAAAACATCAATCGACTTAAATCTTCAAAGGTTTGCTTACACAAGGCTAAAAGAAGAAACCGATAAATTAAATACGCAGGGAGTACTGGTTGCTCTAGATCCGCGAGATGGCGGGATCTTGGCAATGGTTTCCCTTCCGCTTTATGACAACAGCAAAATTTCAAGCGGGATAACACAGGATGAGCTCGAGGATATTTTTAACAATCCTTCAAAACCATTTTTAAATAGAGCTATCTCCGGAGTCTATCCTACCGGCTCAACGATCAAACCCTTTATTGCTTCAACGGCCTTAAACGATGGCATAGTCAGCGAGGACACTGCTTTTGAGACCCCGCCGTTTATTGAAATCGGCCAATGGGTTTTTCCTGACTGGAAAGATCACGGCTATACGGATATAAGGCGGGCAATCGCCGAGTCGAACAACATTTTCTTTTACGCTCTCGGGGGTGGCTGGGGACCGATTTCAAACGGACTTGGTCCCGAAGGAATGAAGAAGGGTCTTGAAAAATTTGGATTTGGCAAAAAAACAGGCATTGATTTAACGGGGGAAGGGGATGGTTTTTTGCCAACACCGGAGTGGAAAAAGCGCACAACGGGGGAAAATTGGTATATTGGCAATACTTACAATATGGCGATCGGTCAGGGTGATCTTTTGGTGACTCCGCTTCAAATAGCTAACGCGACCGCGTCAATCGCCAATTCCGGCAAACTCTTCACTCCTCACGTAGTTTCGGAAGTTCTATCTAGCGATAAGAAAATTGCCGATCCGCTCGTTAAGAAAAAAATGATTTCGGAAAATGCGTTTTCGGACAGTACTTTAGGCATTGTGCGCGATGGTATGCGACAAACCGTTGCAAGCGGTTCGGCTTATACGGTTTTCGGTGATGATTTTCCCATTGAAGTTTCGGCGAAAACCGGAACTGCTCAATTTGGTACAGAGGATAAAACCCATGCGTGGTTTACGTCTTTTGCTCCATCCGATAGTCCTGAAATTGTAATTTCTGTTTTAATCGAGGGTGGCGGCGAGGGATATCAAACCGCTGCTCCGGTGGCGCGCGATGTCCTTAGATGGTGGAGCGAAAACAAGCAGGACTGATTTTTTTAAATAGGTATTGATTTTTAAATTCGTTTTTTGTATAATTATCACGTCGCCACTGCATAAACTGTAGTGGTAATTAAATTAAAAGGTACTTGTTATGGTACAAAATGTTATTAAGTTAACCAAATCAGGGGTAGAGAAACTCAAAAGCGAGCTTGAAGGTTTGAAAAAGAGCAAGCGCCCTGCTGTTATTGATCGAATCAAAAGAGCCAAGGATTATGGGGACTTGAGCGAAAATGCCGAATACGAAGATGCCAGAAATGAGCAATCGTTTATAGAAGGTAGGATTCAGGAAATCCAACACATGCTCAAATACTCCGAGATCATAGAGTCCAAGCACGCAGGAGAGGTATCGCTTGGATCTGTAGTAAAGGTACAAATGGACGGCGAAAAGCTAGAATATGAGATTGTCGGTTCCGCCGAAGCCGATCCGCTCTCTGGTAAAATATCGGCCGATTCCCCCATCGGTTCTTCTTTGGTCGGCCAAAAAGCTGGTTCTAAGGTTATCGCCAAAACTCCTGGTGGAGATATGGAAATTAAGATAGTTTCGATAGCGTAAATTTAATGCTTGCCCCGTAGTCAATATTCTGTACTACTGGGGTCATCCTGAACTAACACAACTGTCATCCTGAACTCGTTTCAGGATCTAGGGAACAGGGCTTCGGCCCTGTTTTTGATTCCCTCTGTTTATTCTTCGAGCCCTGC
>JBDRAU010000012.1:0-3000 GCA_043823315.1 bacterium | reverse complement strand
TCAATTATTTCGTCCGGACCGGCCGCTGTCCCCTGCCAAACCCACTCGGGAATCCCTTTTATCGGCTTTAACGATGGCCACTTAATTTCATAAATCGGGATCTCCTTGCTGTCACGTCTCAATTCTACTGCTGCTCTTGATATCTTTAATGCGGCCGTCTTGCGGTTATCAGCACTAAACACAACCTTTTTATTACTCTTCTCCTCGTCTTCCCCCGCCGTCTGAATATCATTCGCACCTTCAAGACCTTCAAGGTCCAACCTTGTAGGTCTTACGGTTGTTACTTTTAGTTGTTGTTTTTCCACTACAGTTACAGCCTCTTTCTCCGGCTCTATTAACTTACCTGCGAGGAGACTCCTCGCAGGTCTTATAAATATTGACCCTGCTGCGGCAATCGGAATTTTGTTCTGAAATGGAACATCCTGCTCCGGAAAACAACATCTAGCCTCCACGACCGTATCATTCAGTTGTTGTTTTGTTGTTGCCAATGGCTTAAATTTCTCCTTTGGTTCCAAGTTAATTACCATTGGTTCAACAATTGGTGTTTCAAAAACAGTAACTGCAACAGATTTGGTTTCTTCTAAATCAACTGTCTGTGTTTCTACCTTCACCTTCGATATGCCTACAAGGCCTACAAGGTCCAACCTTGTAGATATTGTCTCTATATCCTCCACATTTTTAGGTGTTTCAAAATCTTTATCTGTAAATTCTTCTTGACTTTTATCGCCCTCAAGATAGCCTTCAAGGAACATCCTTACAGGTATTTCTTCATCAACCGCTGTATGCGGTGCTTCAAAAATTATGACAGGTTTGTCTTCAATGCCTACAAGGTCCAACCTTGTAGGTAAACTTGTCTCGTTGGCCACAAAAATGGGTATCGGTATTTCGGTAGTGATGAGCGTCGCGGCCGCTTGCACTTTTTGAGTCGGCAGTTGAGCTGAGGATAACGATTCAATTATTCCCCAGTCTGTTATCCATTGCGGTTGAAACGCATCAATTAGCTCAATCGCTGGAATTTCTGGCGTTGCCAACAACCGATCAACCTGGGCCTCAACCTGCTCATTAAAGACAGAAATATCTTCTGTTGCCGGCAAAACTAGAACGCCCAGAGAATCTTTGTCTTTGTCGGCAATCAATTGACGTCCATCGAGTATGCCAAGATTAACTAAAAACTGCTTGGCTTGATCAATGGTTAAAGTTGGCTGATCACCAGTTAAATCATACCTTTGCAAATGCTGCAATGTATCATCATTCGTTTTAATATATGTATCAAAATATTTTATCCCCTTTCCTATGTCTAATCCGCTCGTATCCAAAATGGTAATTGTTTGCCCTGGCGAAGCAATAATTGCCGCGTGCTGAAAATCCATAAGAGTGTTACGAGCAATACCGGGAGTGGCGCGATCGACCATTTTTTTAAATGAGTAAAAATTATTATATAAACAGTCACCGATTATTTTGAATATCGCGTCCACATGGCTAATTTTGTCTCCTCGTTTTTCGGCAAAAAAACTTTTTACCTGATTGGGAAGCGCCTCGGTGTTATAGTATATCTGCGCCTGTTTTAAAACCTTCTCAAATGTCCAATTCGGATTTTCTTGAATTAATCGTGCTTCGTAATTCTTGAATGAATTAACCTCGGCAACTTGATCAAATACCTCACAACCAGCCATCTCTCCTCCTGCTCGGGAGCCATATCTTAAGAATTGGTTTTCTGGCTTTACAGTTGCGGCACAGCATCGGACTTACACCGATTTGCCCAAATTCTTAAGTTTAATAATTGGTAATCTTAAACTAAAATTTCTTTTGTCGCTTTAATAAAATCCTTAGCCACTGATATCACATACTTCGCTCCCTTAGCCGAGTATTCAGACTCATAATCTGATTTTTCTCTTAACTCCATCGCTTCTCTTAACTCTATCAATAAGTCTTCTGATAGCAAATATTCCTCCACAAATAACGCCTCAATCGCTATTGCTAAATGATAATGAGTTTTTTCTTTAATCTTTCTTGAATAAATCAAAGCTCTGGCCGCATGAAAAATAGCATAATACCCTTGAACTATCGTCCATTTATAATTTTTCTTTAAAAAAGAGGTTTGCGCTGTTTTCAAGTCTGCTTTAGCTGTTCTTAATTCCTGATTAACTAACTTTATCCCTTCAGGAAACTTTACCAATCTTCTCTCCTTTAACGCTTGTTCGTAAACCCGTTTATTCATATCAAGCTTTCACCCCTCATTATGGATTGATAAAAAACTTTATTTTTACTTCTTAACTCCCTAAACTCATCCGCTGTTTTTATTATTATTTGTCCTTGTCTGTCGTTGGGCAACAGCTTTCTTATCTTTTTCATTCTCAATTCTCGGGAGCTAACTATCAATATGTCAAGGTCGCTGATCATTGAATCCTCTCCTGTAGCCGCGCTTCCGAATAAAATCAATCTCTCCGCTCTGTCTTGCAAATAATTTATTAATTTATCCAGTTTCTTAAGCGTTATGCTTTTCTTGTAATTTCTCACCTTCACTGAACCTAAATTCGCTTGGTATAAATTTAGTCTTCCCTTTTCCATTAAACTTAACCATCCTTCTTTAATTAATAGTTTCATTATCAAATTAACTGCTGATTTTGATACGTCTATTTTTTGCGCTATTTCCTTTTCATAAAATTGCTCGGCCGGCCGCCACAATAAAAAATCCAAGATTTTTTCTCTTACCTGGCTACTTCGTTTCCTCGTATTTCTTTTTTGCATATATGTCCATTATATTGGAGATATATCCATTTGTCAAATTAAGAAACACAATACTGCTTCCTAAAAATACCATACTGCCCACCGCGTGCAAGCGCAAAAACGGCAAACCCATCACGTAAGACTGGACCAAACCGCTAAAAGTGTGGGGGTATAAATTGCCGATTAACCAGACGCCGAAGTTAGTGTAAAAAAAGAAAAACAAAGCCCCGGCCAGACCATAGCCGGCCCCGAATAAACCATTTTTCCCTTTTA
>JBDRAU010000011.1:0-26081 GCA_043823315.1 bacterium | reverse complement strand
TCTAAGTGGATAGTAAAAAAATTGCCAGTTTCAAAGATTTAGAAGTTTACCAAGAATCTTACAGTTTAAGCGTTATCGTGATGACTAAATTGATACCCAAGATTCCTGAGTCGGAAAAATTTGATTTAAAAGATCAGTTGTCAAGATCAAGCAAAGCAATCCCGAGATTAATCGCCGAAGGATATGGCAAAAAGCACCAAAAAGCCGGATTTCAAAAATACTTAGATGATGCAATGGCAGAAACGAACGAGACAATAGTGTCTATTTGCCACTGCAAGGATATCTTTCAAATAGAGATGAAACTTTGTGATGAAGCCGTAAAACGATATGATGTATTGGGGAGAAGAATTTATCGCCTCGCTGAAAGTTGGGAAAGCTTCAGGTATAAAGGCCGAAATAAACCCTCACCCACAACCTAACCCAAGACCATACCGGCTGCCTAACCTTAATCCTAACCTTATTAAAAATAATGTCTAAACAACCGATCCAAACAGCTATTCTTGCCGCCTCGGCTATCGGCGCCGCCCTGCTTTCAATTGCCGCACTTTCTTTTTCAGCTCCGACTGGAGAATTATCTAAGCTGGTTTACAACGGCAAGTACTTTTGTGTTTCAAACTGGATCGAGGAAGAAGATGCTTCTGGCAATAAAGTAAAGTTGCCCGATCCCGACGGACGAAATGCCAAAGATCATCGCCTCGAAGGCAAGATGGATTGGCTACGCATGGACCAAGTAGAAGCCGATACTGCCAAAGAGGCGGAAGACAAAGCCACCCGCAAGGGACTTTTCGAGCCGTCGGAAAAAGTTGAACTTCGCGCCAAGCTAGATGCCAATGACAAGGCCTTTTTCACTTCTCACTTTAACACCGGCGCCACCCACCCCGGCCCCTGCGCCGGCTCGGGAATGGGCACCGGCATCGTCGGCCAGTGGATCAACGACGCGATTAGGGAAGATTGTTTTGATAATGTACCCGAATCAACTACCGCCCCAGATACCGAGACACAGGCCCAAACCTCTTGCGGTCCAGTGGTAGAAAGTCTTGTTCCAGGGGCAAAAATGGTTGACAAATCAGGAAAATTGGGGCACGAAGATCATCTGAGCCAAACCCGACCAAGCCATTACGTTGGACCCGATTCGGCACCTGTTAAAATTGTCGGAGGTGGAGCCTTCCAGCCCCACACGACAGAGCAAGAACGGTGGTATTTTAACGCCCAATGGAAAGGCTGGGATTGGTCGGGAACTTCCCGACAGGGCGGACATGCTGTGCGAACTATAAACTCTACCCCGGCTCGGCAAATCAGAGTCCGGATAGCACATGCCCGATTAGTAATAAAATCCAAAGAAACTGGAAAAACTATAGTAGTAAGCGTTGAAGATTCTGGTCCTGCTTTGTGGGTTACCGGCAAACATGGCGTGAATTTTGGCGCTCCGCCCGAGGTTTATCGCTATCTCGGAGGAAAAGATCCATATACAGGTAGCCCGAGTGACGGACGAAGCCAAATTGAAGTTTTGGGGTTTGCGGCCGATCAGTCAACTAAACTGGGACCTTGTAAATGAAAAACAAAAAAATGGTAATTTTTTTCGCGATCACAATAATCATCATTATTATCACATTAATTTATTTTGCTCTAAGGCCAAAAAGCGAGCCACCTGTTATACCGGAAAAGGATTTAACGAGCGAAGAGATCGGAGTTAAAAGCCAAGCAGATACATTTACCAACACATGGGGAAATTTTACGGACAATGCGAGCCAGGGTTATCTCGAGTCAATCAAGCCCTTCTTGTCGGAAACAGCTTATGAGGAGCAGGCTGAAGTGGCGGAAAGCCAGAAATATTTTAACGAGCAATCAGGGGAACCCCTAGCGCAAAAATACACTATCAAGAAGGTTGAACTTATAGAAAGAAGCACGGAAGACAGTGAAGTGTTGACCTACAAAATAACTGCCGTCAGGGAGTTTGCCGATCAAACGCAGGATTCTACCACGTACATCAAATATCAAAAGATTGAGGGTAATTGGAAAATAATATCGATCGAATCAGACTAAAATGTATAAGAGTTTAACCTTAAGAATAATATCAATTGTGGCAGTTGCATTGGCTTGCTTTACTTTGCGTGCCGAGGCAGCTGGGAATGGCCATGTTGTGGCAATAGACGCAGGCCATGGAACAATCGTAAACAAACGCGACTATGAAGGCGAGAGGGAATTAGCGATCGCCCAAAAATTAAAAGCACGCCTCGAAGCCGATGGATACAGAGTTATAATGACTAGGACCTCAAACAAACAGGTGCTGGGTGGATTAACAGGTGGCGCAGAACGCGATGATCTTCGTGAAAGAGCCAAAATCATCAACGCCGGAGGCGCCGAGATGACAGTTAGTATTCATTCGGATGACTACGCTACTGACACCTATCATGTTATTTACCCAGATGTTACCGTCAAAGATAAATACGGAAAGGGAGTTTCTCATCCTGGTAACTATTTGTCAAATGCCCGGCAAATGGCAACTAAAGTTAGTGATGCAATGCACTCAAGCGGTTTCAGGATGCAACGAGCCCCACATGGCGAAGCCTATAACAATACAAATGATGTTGCAGGAAGGGGCAAGCCCTTGATGATTTCCGCCCACACAAAAAATCCCATCATAACCGTCGAGGTCTATGGCCATAATTCAAGCGCTTTGCGTCAAAAATACGCCCAGAGTGCCGCCCAAGACAAGGTGGTGGTAGCTCTGCAAAAAGGAGTAAATGCCTACTTTGGCACATCGCCAAAGACGCAAAATCCCGTAGCGGCCGCGGAAAAAGCACAACTGGCACAAAACCAAAACCTGCCGATCACCCCCAAAAAAGATCGAAATCCTAACTGCCCCCCAGAAGCTCCCGCAGCCGGACCAGGTGCGGGCGAGGACTATCGCGCTCAAATTGCCCAGGCGTTTATGGCAGAATTCTCTCGCAGAACAGAGGCCTGGGATGAGTACAACAATGAATCAACCTTATATGAGGGGCAGGAAATCCTAACCGGAAGCGGAGATTGTGCTCTACCTATTCCCGGCAATAAACACATAATATCTGGTCTAACCGGGAAGCGCGGCAAAGCTCGCCATCGCGGACTTGATTTCTCGGCTCCCACAGGCACGCCCGTAGTTTCGGTACTCGACGGAGTGGTGGTATTAACAGAGGATCAAGGATTTAAAGACGGAACGGGACGATGGAAAAGCACCGCTCAAAACGGCGGATACGGAAACCTGATGAGGATTCGCCACCAATACAACGGTCAAACCGTCTATTCCGAATATCATCACTTACGTACCGGTCACTTCATGGTTAAACAAGGCGATACGGTTACCAGGGGACAAGTTATAGGACAAGCCGACCACAACGGCTGGTCGTCGGGATCTCATCTTCACTTCCAGATGATGACGCAAAATTCATCGAGTTCCGGAATATTAAATCCAACTAAATGCTTGGGGCTTTGAAAATGAGTAACACTAAAAAATATTTACTAATTGCATTGGCTCTCGTTGTTATAATAGTCTTGATAGTTGTATTTAGTTCGAGCTCAAAACAGACTCCGAAGCCTGTAACAACCTCACTGGAACAGGTTACGGATACGCTGGCCCAAAAACCGCAAACTGCAGATGGCCATATATACTTTATCGACCAAAGCGGCTTCCTTTCGAGCGTGAATCTCGTAAGCAAAGAAGTAAAAATAATCTACCAGACAAGCGGGGAAATTTTAGATTATTACTTTTCTCCGGACGGAAAAAAAGCTATCGTGGCTGAATCTGTAAACGACCAAAGCACAAACATCGTCGTTAACGTCGAAACAAGCCAAAAATCCAAATCCGAGGATTGTTTTGCCGAAGCGATTGCTTTTATAAGTACCGATCAAATAATAGCCAACTGTGTAAGCCAAACGTTCGAATATGACCCAAACACTATTAATTCTATTGTTTTGTCTGACCCAAACGGATACGGACAACGCAAGATAATCGATCTTAATTTTGATCCTCTCAAAAAAATAGTTTCTGCCAACGAGAGCGAAGCGGTTACTCTAACCAACAATTCTGGTTTCGGAGAAAATGATCTTTATAGACTTGATTTAACCACTAAGTCACTAAACAAAATAACTAACGACGGCTTTATTCTAGATGCAAGATTCGTTGAAGAAGGAAAATATTTATTCTTAAGCAAAAGAGGCGAAAAAGCAGGCAAAGTTTTCTTATATGACGAAACTTCTTCACAGAGTACGGAACTTGGCGAAGGCGAATCTCTTCAAGAGTTCTCATATTTCGACCAAAAACTCATCAAATTTTCACAATCCGGCAATCGCAAATCCATTGTGGTTAGCGCCTTGGATAATCCCAGTCTAGTATTAGAAACATACAGCCTTCCGAACCAAATTGAATCTATTAACGGCCTGTTTCTAGTCGATAACAATGCCTATGTGGTGTCCGATCAAGGAATACTTAAAATCCCAAACATTTGACAAGCGAAAAAAATTCCCCCGCCGTCATCCCGAGTTACCACGAGGGATCTAAAAAGTTGACAAGCGAAAAAAACGTCTTTATTTCCCCGTCATCCCGAGCAAGCCGCCCGAAAGCGGCGCGTCGAGGGATCTAAACATTTGACAAGAACGAAAAACGTCTTTAAAATGTAATTAGTAAAATTTTTTAGGAGGATCATGAAACTTATTAAGGATTTAGGGTTGAAAATCGGCGGAGCAACTTTGGCTGCTGGAGCTTGGGCGAGTGTTGCTTTTGCGCAAATAGGCGACATAGGCATCTTGACACCAAAATCAGGAACACTGGGATTGAGACAAACAATATATTCAGTTATAAACGTCTTTCTAGCAATAGCGGGAATTCTTGCCGTTGTTTACCTGATTTACGGTGGAGTTCTATACATCACCGCTGGAGGCGATGCCGAGAAAGCAGGCAAGGGGCGAATAGCGATCACCAACGCTATCATTGGAATAGTGATCATTCTGGCCGCTCTGATCATCTACAACGGCGTTATCGAAACATTCACTGGTAGTGACTTAAATTAATACCGACAGACTAGATCTCTAAAACAAAAAACTCCCGAGTGGGAGTTTTTTGTTTTAGGTGAAATTTTCTAACTCAAATCCGCCGATGTCACACGCTTCACTTCTGCTTCGCTGGTTAGACCGGCCCTCACTTTTTCCATCCCGTCGTCGTGCATCGGGATCATTCCTTCGGCGCGAGCGGCCTGCTCATATTCATTGACCGATGCTTTGCGCGCAATCAGCTCTTCGATTTTCGGCGTAATTTTAAGCGTTTCGATAATCGCCACTCGTCCCTTGTAACCGGTTCCTCGACATTCCACGCACGCCCCGCCCTGCCCGGCGCAGGTTTGGCAAATTTTACGAACTAATCTCTGCGCGATAATTAAATTAATCGAGCCCGAGAGCAAAAATGGGCGGATGCCGAGATCGATCATTCTCGGGATCGCCGAGGGCGCCGAATTGGTGTGGAGCGTCGTTAAAACCAAATGCCCCGTCAGGGCCGCCTGCAGAGCCGTTTCGGCCGTTTCCTTGTCGCGAATTTCACCAACCATGATAATGTCTGGATCTTGGCGCAAGGCGTGTTTTAATCCTGATGCAAAATCAAATCCGACTTCGGGATTAACTTGGCTCTGGTCAATCCCCTCGATCCGATACTCGATCGGATCTTCCAAAGTCACAATCTTCACTTCCGGCTTGTTCAATTTTTGCAAAATTGCGTAAAGCGTGGTCGTTTTACCTGAACCGGTCGGCCCAGTGTTAAAAATCGCTCCGTTCGGCTTACTGATCGCCGTTTCAATATCGGCCAGCGCTTTTTGGTTAAACCCAAGTTTCTCGAGCGTCACCAAATCGCCAGAAGGGTTCAAAAGCCGCGCCACCACTACTTCGCCCCAAGCGCCCGGCATTAGCGAAACCCTGACATCAATGTTTTGCCCCGCTATTTCAACGTCGAACCGTCCGTCCTGCGGTTTGTCGGTTATGTTCATAAGCATTTTGCAAAGATACTTGATCCGGTTGCGAAGCGCTTTATAGGTCTGGTCGGGCATCACAATCAGATCCTGCAGAATCCCATCAATGCGATATCGTAGACGCGCCCCGTTCTCGACCGGTTCGATGTGAATATCGGAAGCATCAAGATGAATGGCGCCGGCAAAAATAATGTCTAGGATCTCGCTGGTTGAAGTTTGCAAAATCTTTTGGCCGATTTGTTTTAGGTCCCCTGCGCCCCCAAATTTGTCTTTAATAAACTCACTTGAGATCACGTGCTTTTCGAGCGTCTTCGGTGCTTCTTTGACGAATTCAAGCTGTGCCAGGGCATATCTGATCGAACTTTCGGAGCAAAAATACAAGTAAAATTTGAGGTTTGTTGCGGTCGCAAGATCTTTCAAAAATGGTACGAGAGCAATGTTCTTGGGATTGTTGGTGGCAACCTTAACGACATCGTTTAATTTATAAAAAGAAATCGCCGAAAGCTCTTTGGATTGATTCTTGGGCAAAACGCTGATGACCTCGGGCGTAAACGGATAACCGACTAAATTAACATATGGATAACCAAGACGAGCCGCCTGATCGCGGGCGAGTTTTTCCTCCTCCTCGCGGGAGAACATCTTTAAGGCTTTGTTAATGTCAGGAGACATTATTTCTCATTTTTTATTTGCTATTTTTTATTGATTTTCAAATTTTATTATTGATTTATTGGACCATCCATTTCATCCCCAAAAAACTCAAAACGCATGTTTTGCTGACATTTATATTCTATCACGGATTAAAAGCGGAGGTTAATAAAAGCCAAAGGACCCGCTGTGCGAGCCGGGTCCTTGGGTACAAGCGCTGCTCCGCGAGGAACAACGCCGGGAGGGAACCTTGAGGGTACATCAGTACACCGGAATTGGGTCGAAGCCCACCACGATACGAGTCACCCGTTCGGCATCATCCGGCCTCAGTCTGCGGTAGGCTTTGTGATCAAGTGGCAACGCGATGAGAACCATCTGGGCCCAGACATTACAGCCTGCCTCCCAGAGATCCTCCATCAGACGCTCTCGATCTACGACACTTAAGCGTCTGATGAGATCAAGCACGATGCGCTTACCCCTCACGAAACATTTCACAACGAGGTAAGCTGTTTTTGGGTCGTCATACTCGCGTCTTTTCATCTGCTCCCTCCCGGGAAGTGCGTTTGCGACCGGTACCAGTCGCATACTGCTATCAGCATCTCAAGGTTCCCTCGATCTGAATATATTATAGCATATATGAACAAAAGTCAAGCATGTGAGTTTATAAAGTAAAAAGTTATAAAGTTCGTAAAGTGACACGTTTGTGTCATCCTCGAGTTGCGGCGTGGGGGTGGAACCCACGCCTAGTGTATTAAATTCCGACAACTTGTCCCGCACCAGATGCGGTATCGGGGATCTAGGTTCCCGATGAAGTTTACCCCGTAGAGTCCCGCACTACGATAGGTTTGCGTTCCCCCCGCAAACCGCGCGGGAATGACATACGGCGCGGGACTCCTTAATTAGAACTTAGAAATTTTTTAAGCTTCTCAAACGCTTTTCGTCTCATCGAGAGTTCGTTCTTCTCATCGCGGGACATTTGGGCAAAAGTCCTGTCCTCTCCGTCGGGAACGAAGACCGGATCCCAGCCAAAACCGTCCTCCCCTGCTTCGAGTACGACTTTTCCTTCGACTTCTCCTTTAAAAAATTTTACCCCCACACCAAAATCCCCGCCACTTGAGCGAAGCGAATCGCCCATGCGCAACCGACGCGACCCTTTGGTGTGGGGGTATACCGCGCCTTTTTTGTCCTTATAGCCGACGATTGTGACACCGCGAGCGCGATAATTATCAAACTTTTTACAAATATCGTATATCCCCTTTCGCCCAATCGTTTTCAAAAACCACTTGATCAGCGGTCCCGGAAGCCCTGGCAGACAATCGAGGTAAAAGCCGGTATCTTCAACCACAAACGAAATACTGCCCTTGAACGGCTCACCCTTGAGCCGTTGACGTCCGGCGGCAGAACACAGATAGTCGGCAACTTGCGCTAACTTCTTTTCAACAATCTTCTGCTGATCAACTTCTTGTTCTTCTGGCAGATCAAACTCGAACATTTCAAGATCTGGCACGATTTTCTTCGCTTCTTCGAACTTCCCACGGTTTGAGGTGATGAAATAGATCATTCTTGATTAAATCGTTTTTTTTGGTTAAAATATAACGAGTTTGGAGAGGTCGCATAGTCCGGTCTAGTGCGTCAGTTTCGTTGCAGACGCTGTAAGCGGACCTATAGGCGAAGCCGCCAAACTGATCTGGCGAAGCCAGAAAGATCGCTTAAAATATAGCAAAACTTGGAGAGGTCGCATAGTCCGGTCTAGTGCGTCAGTTTCGAAAACTGATGACTCCGCAAGGGGTCCGTGGGTTCGAATCCCACCCTCTCCGCCAGGTAAAGTTTGGGACTTTTATAAGGAGTAGAAAGAGGCAAGAAAGGGAGTAAGGAGTGAAAAGACCGCAGGTGGTCTTTTTTGTTTGTAAATTCGCCCGTTTTGGTGGTTTCTTCAAAGACACACCTTGGTCTTGAACTTTTTGGCCAAACCATAAAAACCCCTCTACTTTGGGACTTTTTCCGTGAATCCTCATTATTGCGTATAGATCTGCTTTTGTTTGATGTAAATAGTCTGATTCAGACAACCAACGAGCTCTCTTTTTTGCTCTCTGGTTCCGTCTTTAAAGATATATTGGATGAATCCGGTCAGGTCAAATTAGGACTATTTTCTTTTTGTACCAGGTATATTGAGGTCTCTTAAAAACTCCGCATTTTCTTTAACTAAAAATATTTGATAATGTACTGTTCCATCCTCATCCAGTATCGTTCTGGCTTTAAGTTTTCCTTCGCGAACAAGTCTTCTTATTGAGGACGGATGGATTCCAAAGTCATTTTTCAATTGCCAGGAAGCTAGCCAGCTATCACGATCCTTGACGGCTCGCTTGGGGATAACGCCTTTGTCTTTAGCACGCTGACAGGTAAGGCATTTAATCCCATATTTGTCATACCAAGTTTGGTCATCGCTGACGGAAGCATAGCAGATGTGGCAATTATAGGGCCCACCCTCGAGATGAAATCCCTTCGGTTCTTTCTTGAGTCTTTCTTGCCTCCGAAAATCGATTTTAGCCTGCTCATAAAGGATTTCAGCCAGTCCCATTAAATTATGCGCTGCTTCCCAGGCATCCTTGTTACTCAGCCTTTTCCCGTATTCTTTCTCGTAGATATCGTTGAATTCGTCGACTCTCTTTTGATCTAAAGTGACCATAATACCTCCAAATTAAAAAACACTTTGAATATAATCAGAATTCCAAAAATTGACAATGGGCCGATAAATGTTGACTCGTTGTTAATTTTGTGGGAGGATAATCAGCTGAACCTATCAGGTTTGCACATTGACGAATAAGGGGTGATTGACGTGTTTGTTGAGCAAGAGTCGGATCAAGGCAGCTTCCGCATTAGAAGCGATAGTCATGGCAACATCGTCTATCTCGACAGGTTCGGCAGACGGTTAAACGCCGTGCCGCTGGAACTCACAGAATCTCCTTGTCCGCTTAGGTCACCACTCGTGGTCCACCTGGAGCTAACTCGGAGATGCGCACTGAAGTGCAAGCACTGCTACATCAACGCGCCAAGACCTCGGAACAACGAGCTGAACACCGAAGAGTGGAAAGGACTATTGCGTCAGCTCCGAGACCTCCAGACGATGTCAGTATACATTACTGGAGGCGACCCAAGAAAACACGAGGGTTGCGCCGAGATAATCCAGTACGCCAGCAACATCGGCCTGAGCTGTAACCTACTAATCAACGGCGTGGCGTTAACCAGGGAATTTGCACGCGCAATCCCAGATCGAGTTTTTGTCGTTGTTAGTTACGACGGCCTGATTGGCAGCAAGTCACTCAGGGGAATCTTGTCAGAGACAGTGATGGAGAGCACCCAGATTCTTGCTGAGGCCGGGAAACACTTTGCCCTTGAGGGAGTTCTCTTTCACGACAACGTGACCGAGATGGCTTCCACAATCCGCCACTGTCATGATCTGGGCTTGGATTTTCAGCTCATTGACATGCTACCGATTGGAAGGGCAAAACAATACCCCGGACTGCTGCTGCAAGAGAGTGATCTCGACGCAGCAATCGAAGCTGAAGTCGAATGGCGTAACTTCCTCGTCCAAAGAGAGGGCCTGTATCCTCTGGGTGAGGTCGCCAACCCCAACATCTACAGTGGAGTCGCCAAACTCGTGGAAGTAACGGGGCGCCCCGAGCCGGGTGTCTTTGTCTCCTACGTGAGTTCGGACGGCTACCTCTACCCAGACAACTACTACGCTGCAGAGGATTGGTTCCGGGAGGCCAATCTGCGCGAAGTGAGTTTTGCCCAAGCGTGGCAGAGTTCATTCGCGAAGCTACGAGACCTGAAGGTCCTGGATTTCAGGGACTGCTCAAACTGTTCCGCAAGGGCCAATGGTCAGTTCTGCGATCTCCAGAACCTCGCTCTTTCAAGCCAGCTCTACGGATCCGAAAGGGTATGTGGAGCCTACCCCGCTCTTAGGGATCTGAAGGCCAGAAGAGCGGTCTTGTCTTCGTAGCAACACCGAACAAGAAACAACAAAACCAGGGCGCGGCCTAAAAAACCGCGCCCGAAATTTATAAATTACAGCTACGCCTTCAATAAGCTTTGGGCTGTGCTAAACTAAACTTATGAACAGACTGATAATTGATTGCCACCGACACCTGTCTATAACCGAGCAAAACAAAACATACGAAGATGCTGCAAAAGCACTACTTTTAGACATGGAAAAAAATGGGGTCAGCAAATCTGTTATCATTGCCGATAATGTTGAAGAATCCGGCACTGCTGATATTGAAACATTGCTGAAGATTTTTGATGGCCACGAAGAAATTTTATTAATCGGAGCAATAAATCCATTTGATCAACCGGAAGATAAATTAGCTAAAATCGAAAAGCTTGTTTTGGAAAAGAAGATAATTGGTTTAAAGTTATATAACGGGCATGACAAAATCTATCCGACGGACCGAAAATGCTTTTCGACATACGAGCTGTGCAATAAACATGATATCCCGTTGATGATACATACCGGAGGAAATAGTGGTGATTCTGAAGTCGCAAAATTTAACGATCCCAAGATGATTGTCGAGATTGCAAGTAAATTTCCAAAATTGAAAATAGTAATTTCACATTACTTCTGGCCTCGTCTTGAGTATTGCTACGAGGCGACAAAGGATATCCCCAACATCTTTTTTGATACGTCTGCTTTGGCCGATCAAGAAGTTATTGATGAGAGCGGCGGAATACAAAAAGTGAAAAATATACTTGAAAAAACGATTCATAAACGGAACGACAGCGTACTCTTCGGGACTGATTATGGAATGTGCAAAACCAAAGATCATATTGACCTAATAAATAGTCTAGAAATCACCGATGATTTAAAAAACAGAATTTTCTCCAAAAATTTCCTAGATCTATACTAACAAAAAACAGGCCAGCCGACTCCCCCGAAGGGAAGCGACTGGCCCATGACCGATTGCGACTCACAGCCCTACTTCTTCTTGGGCTTCTCCCTGACCGTGATCCTCTTCACGCGATCCGGGTCGAGAGTGGCTTTGCACTTACTCATCACATTCACCTCCTTCTTGGGGAGCGGCGTTGGTGCCAAACGGTGAGATTACCTCATAGGCGTTTGGCCCGTCCGGGAGGACGGAAACTTCGTCGACATCCAGATAGCATTTCAGGATGCGGTGGGTTAGCTCGGGAGCAAGGCCCTGGAAGACAGCCGATACCTCTCGTATGAATCGCGCTTTCGCTTGCTCGTCTTGGCAACGAGTGAAAGCACAGTCCTCATGCAAAACAAGAGACACCTTGCCGTCGTGGGTAACGAGACCAACCGGGTACATGCGGCACACCAGAGGTCTCAGGTTGTACACGGAACATTTTTTCCCCTCGCGAAGAATGCAGGGAGGCTTCGGCTGGTCTATGATGAGCCGGCCGTCTTCCTCGGGGAAAGAGTGAATGAACCATGCGTTTCCATTGATCTCAACGACTGGTATGCCTGCGTCTAGGAGCGCTGCCTCTTCTTCA
Source organism: bacterium (assembly GCA_043823315.1). GTDB lineage: Bacteria > Patescibacteriota > UBA1384 > UBA1384 > DTJR01 > JBDRAU01. Next base: position 13,932 of record JBDRAU010000011.1, on the reverse strand, counting down.
GGGAGGAGCCAGATGTACCCTTCGCAGTCGTGGTCCGTACAGCTGGCACACACCGAGTCGAAAATCCCTCGATACAGTGTGTCAAGCTGCGCATACAGATCCAGAAGTTGTTGGTACAATCATACCCCTCCTTTCGTTAGCGGACAACCGTGACCACTTTGGATGATGAGACTGACTCCTGGCCAAGCATAGGAGATGTACCTGCACTCCATCTTGGTCGGGTCAACGGTGGCGTAGTAGGCTCGGATCTTCTCTTCGAGGTCGACATCTTGGATCATACCGATTCTCCCCGCGGGGTAGACCAGCATGACCTCGGTGCAAGCAAATACCCCGCCGTTTGCTCCGAGGCAGACGGTTGAGGGTTCTACGTTGCAGGCAATATCCATTACCGCGCTATCGGCTGTACACCCGCATGCTTTTTCCAGGGTATCGAACAACCGACGGCGACTCTCGTTGTTCCACTCCAGACCTAGAAGATGGCGGTTGCTCCTAGCTCGCCCCACCATATTCAGATCGCTGATGTGGAAACTGGTTACACCATGGCGATCCCCGAGAAACCTCAGGAGCTGGAACAACTCGTGAAAGTTGAGAGCGGAGACAGTGATGGAAGCAGAGACAGACATGCCCCGCGACGTCAATCTGTCGAGTGCAGATATAGCCAGCTCAAATGCACCTTCACCCCGGAGGGTATCGTGTGCTTTGTGAAAGCCGTCTATACTGACAGCTACGTGGCTAAGACAGTCTCCTACTTCATCAAGGAACCGATCCGTTAGGAGGGTTCCGTTAATGATCATCTCCACTCCCAGACCGACACGGTTTGCGTGGCGAATCAGGGCACTCAGATCCTCTCGTACCATCGGTTCTCCACCGGTGAGCTTGAGTGAGCTTCCCCCCAGCGCAACAATGCAGTCGATGGATTGCCTAGCTTGCGCTTGGTCCATCTCCGACACTGAAGCACTGTCGCCATATAGGCAGTGAAGGCATTGAAGGTTGCACCTTCTTGTTATCTCCCAGTGCCATTCTTCGATAGGCATATTAGTCACCTGCCTTGTCTATGGCACCAACCAGGAAGAGCTTCGAGACGAAGCGGCGGATCTCGGTGCGTTCGATACTGCTTGAGTGACGCGCGATGAGCTCCTGTTCAGTCAGAACTCCCTGAAGAATGTCCTGAAGGAGCTTGACCGCAGTCCCATTAAGCTCAACTGTCTGGTATCTCGTGACCAGGTAGGGCTCGTCGTGAGCCAGGTTCAGCCTGGTGTAGCGGTTGACCTTGAAGTGCCGCAATCTCCGTGGAATAGTTACCCTTGTCTCTTGCGGCAACGACTCCTTGCTGATTTCGCAGGGCGTTATGCCAGGCTCGCGCAAGGCATAGTCGATGCAGTAGGTAGGCGAACAGTTCGCGTCCACCTTGCAACCGCAGAGGCACTGACGAAGGATCGGACAAGAACGGCACGGCTCGGTTACCCAACTGAGGTCGCGGAATTGCGACAATTCCGGCTTACGCCAGATTATCTCGATGGGTAGTTCCAAGACATTGCCGTATACAATGTCCGATTGGTTGCAGGTCCGAACGTCGCCTTGCGGATTGACGGCGGCGAAGGTTATCCCCGCACCACAGTCAGCTGTCATGTTGAATTGAAGAAGCAGCGGGTCAAGGCAATATGGAATCGCCGTGCCCCACCCAACCGGAATTCCAAAGTCGTCACGCGCAGCAATCATCTGCTCGAGTGCCGTATGGAACTCTTCGCGTGTCGGCTTGAGGTCTATGGGACACCGGCTCCCGATGCCTCCCTCCTCGTAACGATCAACGAAAACGCTGTCCATCCCGAGAAAGTAGGCGGTCCGGATAACCTCATACATCTGGTCGTGGTTCTGCTTAGTCAAGATCGGAATACAGCGGACGTCAAAGCCGCAGCGGACATAGCGAGCGATCGAGTCCAAAACCCGGTCGTAGCTGCCCTTTGCGTCAGCGATGAAGTCGTGTGTATCTGGAGTCCCGTGGAGCGGAATACCTAAACAGGCCAACTTGTCGGTCAGACCGTCCAAGTAGATCTCGCCGTTGGTTACGATTGTCACTGAAGAGGTGACGGCCAGTTTCTCAGCATAGTCATTCAATCTGTCAACACCGATTAGCGACGGTTCGCCGCCGATCAGATAGACGTGAGGAACCCATGACTGAGAGATAGAGTCGACAATCCGAGCGACGACACCCTGATCTACGGGCATGTCGCGGCAGGGGTTGTAGCAAGGGAGACAATTTCGGTTACACCGGTAGGTTGTCTCGATGTGGACGAGATGAGGCACACTCGGTGCCGTCAGTGGATTAAGTTGTCTCATGGCTAGGTCACCCCTCTGCTTGCGTTTCGTGCGACGGCCAGGATGGCCTCGATGTCATCGTCCTTAGCTGACTTGTTGAAGTGAATGTAGCCACACGCCGTACACTTGTACTTAATGCGGTAACCATCACCTCTGGGTTCAACCCCAATCGGCTCCATAGATCCCCTGCAGACCGCTACTCGATCCCCAGGATTCACGTCCACATGCTTACTCCATAGGCAGGAGAGGCAGTGGTCGGTATATCCATTCCCTGACACGTGCTTGCCGCAGTGGTCACAGACAAAATCCTCGACACGTCTCGCGAATGTCGCCAACAGAATCACCCTCTCCTGTGTGTAGATTCTTGATTTTCGGCAACTTTTTGGTTGCCTATATGTCAAGTTGCAGCAAGATGAAAAGACCATCTTACTTTCAAGGCATTATATACCTGTTTGAAAAAAAATCAAATCCCTAGGAGTTTAAAAACCACAAAAGCGTCGAGTTATGTCCGATTTGCCCGATTACTTCGATTATGTACAAAAGTAAGACTCCCTTTTTTATGTGTCTTATTTTGTCTCATTTTTATTGCCAAAACCGCCACCAGAAGGTAGTGTAAGAGGTAGGGAAAGGTCTAGACCGACCTGTCCCGCCAATTTAATCATCGCTATCCAGACTGCTTATAATTTTTTCGATCTCAACACCGATTTGATCGATTTCGGTAAAATCAATAACTTCTTCCCAGGTCTCTTTATTCATTTGGTTTATTCTTAGATTACTTCGCCCCGCCTTCAGCGGGGCTCGCAATGACACACAGAGGACTTACTTCTTCTCGCGTACCGTCACATTCACTCCGCTTTTGCTAAAAGTTTGGATGTTTTTACTCTCGAGCGCTTCGGCTACTTCCTCGGCCACTACTTTTACATCTTGAAGCTTTTTAATTATAAAGTGTTGCTGAATGACCATAAAGACGGTTTGAGTGATCCAATAAATCGATAATGCCGCGGGCAGGGTGTAGGAGATGTAAGCGGTCATAAGCGGAAAGAAATAAATCATCTGCGTCGTCATGATCTTTGTAAAATCAGCGCCCTTATCTCCAGTCGCGGGCTTCGGCTGAAGCGCTTTGGACTGAAGCGATTGAACCAGCTGGGTAGCGGCAGTTAATGCAGGAAAAAGATAGGCAACTATGCCAACCGGACCCTTGATGAGATCAGCAACCGTCTTGGTCAAATCGGCGCCAAAGAACCAAATATTTATTGATTCCGGCGTTGGCACAAAAGAATAAATCATCTCCGGCTTTATCCCGTTGAGATTCCCGTGCACGAAAACTCCGTAAAAACCAAACAAAAGAACGATTTGAATAATCATCGGCAGACACGAGCCAAGCGGGTTGATCCCCTCTTTCTTGTAAAGCTCCATCGTCGCCTGTTGCTGGGCCTTCTTATCGTCTTTGTACTTTTCTTTGATTTCGTTAATTTCCTTCTGAACAGCTTTTTGCTTGTTCTGCGTTTTCATCATCGTGAAGGTCGGACGCATAAAGGCCAAACGAATTAGCACAGTGATGATAACAATTGAAATCCAAACATAATGCCCCGGGATTAACCAGGCGAAGAAGATTAAAAGGTTGTAGAAAAATTGAGTCATAAAATAGTTAAAAGGTTATAGGGTTTATAAAGTTTTTAAAGTGACACATTTGTGTCATCCTGAGCGGATTTGCGAGCGGAGCGCAAATCTTCTCCAAGTGAGTCGAAGGATCTCTAGATTTAGATTCCTCGACACTTCATTAGGTTTGGGTTCCACCCCCAAACCGGCTCGGAATGACTTTGTCACTTTATGAACTTTACGAACTTTCTACTCTACCTGCCCGCTGTCGCTTAAGCGAAAGCTTACGCAGGCGGGCAAACTAATGTACCGGATCATCCCCGCCCTTGTTCCACGGATTGCAGCGCATAATTCGCCATACTGCTAACCATGATCCCCTAAACACTCCATATTTGTCAATTGCCTGCTTGCCGTACTCGGAACAACTGGGATGAAAGCGACAGAAGCCCATCGGAAACAACACTCTAAGGGGTCCATGATCAAGAGAAAGCGTGTACTGATAAGCTGTAATTAGGAAAACTGCGATCTTTTTAAACACTCCGCTGCCTCTTGTTTAAGATTTTCAAAGTCGATTTCTTCTACCGTCTTTTTGGGAAAAACCACAACCGAAACCCCCGAAATCGAGCCGATTTGACCCTCGAACGCTTCCCTCGTTTTCCTTTTGATGTAATTTCGCAAAACGGCCTTCTGGGCAACTTTTTTGCCGACAACAACTGTAATTTTGAGCGGGAATTGGGGCTTGTTTGGGATAAACCGACAGGACAGGTTGGCAGTAGAAAAAGACCGTCCTTTTGACAAAACTCGTCCGACTCCCCTTGCGGGAAGCCGATTTTCTTTTTTGATCATCTTAAAACTAACTAATTTACTAATCTATCTAATGTACCAATCGGATCGGACCCATTCGTATATTCGGTAAATTAGTATATTAGTAGTTTATGCTACTACTAAGCGCTTTCTACCCTTTAAACGTCGGCGTTTTAAAATTAGTCGCCCCGTCAAACTACGAAGTCGGGCCCTAAATCCGTGGGTTTTCATCCTGCGTCTTTTTGATGGTTGATATGTTCTTTTCATAACTTAAAATTTAACAATTAAACAATTATCAATTAGACAATTTTGACAACGAACTGATTATAACAGTAAAAAAGATTTTTAACAAGAGTAGCTGATTATAGAAAACGGGCCGGCGCAAGTGCGCCGGCCCGGGGTGAAGCGTTGGTAGAGCTCACGGCCTCTCGGCGATGAAGGTCAGGGTACTTCCCCTTTGGGTAACCGATAGCAGTACTTGTCAAACTCCGCTTGGATCTGTTGGCGGGACATCTTCGGAGTGATGCCCAATCGTTGCTTGAATTCGTCGTGCATCACCCCGTCGAGCGAAAACGTGCTTGAGAACGCGCCCGAGAGATCTTCCACAATAATCGTTAGCGGGCTTGCCGTATCCCAACACGACGTGAGGTAGTCCGGGTCACCATTCCGAGTTGGCCCGAACTTAAAGTTGAGCCGAGTACTGTCTCCCTCCCAACTGATAATCACCCAGGACTCCTCATGATCGACCGCCCCGACCCCGAGAGTCCCGAGGTAGTTACAGGCGGAAAGCAAGAGGCTCCAGAAATCCCCCTTCTCCCACTCCGGCATGTTCCAGGGAAGGAAGAAGAAGTGATAGCAGTCAACTTGGACTTGATCGAGCTCCCGATAGATGGAAGAAAAGCGTCCTGCCCTATCTATACGCCAATCCTCCAAATACCGGCAGGCATCCTCGAGCTGGGTTAAGACACTTTGTATCTGCCGGAAGCGTGTGTCCGAAAACCCCTCCTCCGCCGCCTGATCAACCCCACAGTACACGTGGTGCGTCGCGAGGGCGAGCATCTTGCCGCCAACCTTAACCATCTGCTCAAAGTCGAGGTGACTCGCCAGCAGGTGATACCAGAGCAGTTTGGCGAGCTCGGGATTTTGGTCGTTGACAGCATTGACAACCTTAGCCGCCGGCCAGATCTCTCCTTCGACCATCCACGGCGACAAACCCCTGATCACCTTCGCGGCCTCTTCGTACCTCTCCTTTGTGACGTTCATGCCTTATCACTCCTTGTTGGTTTGATGTCAAGATTCGGGAAAGACCAAAGCTTATCAAAATAATATTCCGATATCAAGTAAGTTCCAAGATGACATCACCGGAGCGACGTTGTTTATCCACAAGTTATCCACAGGTTATCCACAGGCAGACAAAACAAAGAGCGAACAAAACGATATAAAAATCAATCTAACAACAAACTTTACAGGTTCAAAGTCGAGTTATCCACAGCCCCCTTGACGACACAAGGGGTGACCGCCTACACTCAGGATAGTTGTGGATAACTTTTGCAGGGCGGGAAAATTAATTCAAGGGGGCGGGTGCAGAGCAGTAAAATCTGGCAGGCAGTTTTGGGCGAAATGGAGGTCTTGCTTCCAAAGACCCAGTTTTTAACGTGGTTTAAGGGAACCTCCCTCGAACTAGACAATGACACCGCCAGGATTGTTTGCTCAAATCTCTACGCGCGGGATTGGCTCAAAACAAAACACAACGATCAAATACTTGGGGCAATTAGAAAAATAGAACCGGAAGTGAAAAAAATTACCTATGAAATAAAGTCCACCGGACAAGCCGAACGCATTCCGCTTGAAATTAAAGCCAACCCCACCGCCAAGTGTGACAGCGACCCCATGATCCCCTCGCCCCTTAACCTAAACGAAAACTATACTTTCGATAAAATGGTGGTTTCAACCAACAATGCCCTTGCTTTTGCGGTTGCGCGGGAGGTTAGCGAAAAGCCCGGTAAAAAGCACAATCCCCTTTTTATCTACGGCGGAGTTGGACTTGGCAAGACTCACCTTGCTCAAGCGATCGGGCACGAAACAAAAAAGAAGAACCCAAAAACCAAAATTATGTACGTCAGCTGCGAAACCTTTACAAACGACTTTATCAGCTCTATCGCCTCTCGTAAGATGTCACAATTCAAAAAGAACTACCGCGAGGTTGATGTGCTGATCGTCGACGATATTCAGTTTTTATCTTCAAAGGAAGGATCTCAAGAAGAGTTTTTCCATACTTTTAACTCGCTGCAGCAAGCTTCAAGGCAAATTATTCTCACCGCTGATAAACCCCCCCAAGCAATCCCCGCTCTCGAGGGGCGCTTGCAGAGCCGCTTCGGCGGCGGAATGGTGGTCGACATACAGCCGCCTAACTTCGAAACGAGAGTGGCGATTTTGAGTGAAAAATGCAAAGAGAGGGGTTTTGTTTTGACCGACGAAGTAATTAACTACATTGCCAAAAACATTCATTCTAACATCAGAGAGCTTGAAGGCGCACTCAATCGCCTAATGGTTTTCTGTCAATTTAACAGCGCCTCCCCTACTGTCGAACTGGCTACAAATGTTCTTAAAGATATGATCTTCTCTTCAAACAAAAAACTTGATACTGCTGAAATTATCAGTGCTGTTTGCCATCATTTTGGCGTTTCAAGGGAGGAAATCATCAGCGGAAAGAGAAAACAAGAATTAGTGTTGCCAAGGCAAATAGCTATTTATCTCATCCGGGAACAAACCAACAAGTCCCTTCCTGAAATAGGCAAAATTATGGGGGGAAAGGATCATACCACTATTATGCATAGCGAAAAGAAAATTTCTGAACTTTTAAAGACTGATCAAACAATGAAAGAAACGGTTGAGAATATACGGAACAAACTATTATCAATAAGTTAATTAAATATAACAACAGTAATAAGGGTGTGGAAACGGTGGGTAGAATCTTAAAAACCTGTGGAAAATTGTGTGGATAACTTGGCCAGATACTGTGGAAGGGCGGGACTTACAACCGCGCCGCGGGGCAAAATGGGCGTTTATCCACAGACTTATCCACAGGCAAATAAGGTAGGGTGTGGATAAGTCGTTAACTAATGAGGAGTATATATGAAGATAAGTGTAAAGAGAGAAAACCTTTTGGCGGGACTGCAGACAACTTCTAGAATGGTCAAGCAAAGGGCGAGTCTGCCGGTGCTCGGAAACGTCATGCTTTCGTCTGATAAGGGGCGATTGAAGCTTGCGGCCACCGATCTAGAGGCGGCGATCGTCCAAAGAATAGGCGCAAAAATCGATGAAGATGGTGCTATAACAGTTCCCGCCCGCACTCTCTTTGACTACGTCTCAACAGTCACAGATGACAATCTTGAGCTGGTTAGCGAGGGTGCTGATATGAGCATAAAAGGATCCCGTCAACACGTAACCATGAAAGGAATCTCGGCAGAGGAGTTTCCTATAATTCCTCAGGTTGAAACAGGAAAGACGGTTGCCATCAGCACCGAAGTGTTTAAAAGTGCCGTATCTTCGGTAATTGTAGCCGCAGCGCTCGATGAAACCCGCCCTGTCTTGTCGGGAATACTTTTTAGGGCGCGCAAGAGCGAATTAGTTTTGGTCGCGACCGACAGTTACCGCTTGGCGGAAAAGATAATTAAACTAGACTCCGATGCCGAGCTCGACTTTGTCATCCCACAAAAGGCAATGAGCGAGCTTCTACGGGTTCTCCCTTCAAGTGATGAAAAGATAGAAATCTCAAGCGGAGAGAACCAGGTTCAGTTTAACTTTGCAGACGTAGAATTTATCACCAGACAAATTGATGGCGCCTTCCCTGATTACGAGCAGATTATTCCAAGCGAGTTCATTCATGAAGCAATCGTTCTAAAGAATGAATTTCTCGAGGCAATCAAAATGGCCAATATTTTTGCCCGGGAAGCCGGCGGTAATATAAAAATCGCCGCTTCGGAGTCGGGGCTTGTGGTCTCGGCTGTATCCTCCCAAACGGGGGATGCCGAGAGTCACGTTAAATCATCTGCCAAGGGGACTGCGATTGAGGTGGCTTTTAACGCCCGTTATGTTATCGATGCGCTCAATGTAATGCCATCAGACGAGGTTATTTTTGCTCTCTCGGGTGCTCTCTCGGCCGGCATGATCTTCGACAAAGAAGATGGAAGCTTCAGGTATATTGTGATGCCGTTGAGGAATGAGTAGAAAAATAATTTTCAATTTTTCAAAATTCAATTTTCATTTAATTTTCAAAGATTTAAATGATCAATATTGATAAGTGTTGGAATTAAACCGTGATCAAATCAATTCATCTTCAAAACATCAGGAATTTTAAGGATTCTCATTTTGAATTTAAAAGCGGAGTTAATCTGGTCGTGGGCCGAAACAGCTCGGGGAAAACGACTCTACTTGAATCAATCGGCTATTTTGCCTTTGGAAAGTTTTTAAGCGTGGGACGGGATGCCCTCGTCGTGGCAGCGGGGGAGGAGGCGGGACGGGTGGAAGCTGACTTTTTTTCTTCGAGTGTGACGAGGGCCGAGGTAGGGCTTTCGGCGAAAGAAAAGATCATCAAAATAGACGAAAGACGCTCTCGAGCATCTGATTTAGTTGGTTTGGCGCCACAGGTTTTCTTTAATCCGGAAACAGTCATGCTCGTTTTTGACGCACCGGCCTTGAGGCGCCGAGAGCTTGACATGGTTTTATCGCAAGCCGACCACCATTTTGTCTTGGACATGTTGACATTTCGCAAGGTTCTCAAGGAGAGAAATGCGCTTTTGAGGTTAATCAGCTTGCGTCAAGCCTCGAGAAAAGAACTGGATTTTTGGGATGAGCGCTTTTCTGATTTAGCGCGCAGGATTTACCAAAAACGGGTAGATCTTTTGGATTTCTTCAGAGAAAAAATCAATAAATTTTATCAGTCGCTACGGGGAGGGGACGAGACTCTAGATGTGAAATACATCCCGAGCTTGGATTATGATAGGGTGGAGGAGACGCTGCTGGCTAAAATCGATGGCGATATCGAAACGGGCTCTACTTCGATCGGGCCCCACAGGGATGATTTTATATTTCTCCTGAATAATCAGGCAATGCGGGATGGGGCTTCTCGGGGGGAGCAGCGCTTAGCGGCCGTTGCGTTTAAAGCGACCGCCTGTGAGTTTCTAACCGATTTGGGTATAAAGCCCTTAATCGTTCTCGATGATGTTTTCTCCGAGCTCGATCTCGAAAGGCAACACTCGGTGGCAGAAACTTTAAATTTAAGTAGTGCAAAACAGGTTTTTATCTCAGCGACGGGGGAGAGCTTTGTGCCCGACGAATTAACCCAAAAAGCAAATAGGATTGATCTATGAGTATAGAAGAGATGCTTCGAAAAAAACTGCGCCAATTTAACTTGGAAAAGGCTTATGATGCAACCGTTGCTGTCGAAGCGGCCAAGAGGGTCTCAAAAGGGGAGTTTGAACCGATTAGCTTTCGGCATGGCACACTGAAGATAAAAGCTCGATCGGTGGCTGCGGCGCACAAGCTAAAACTTCGTGAAGATGAACTTCTGGACTCGATCAACAAAGAGTCAAAAATGCGGGTAAAACGGTTATTTATTACCTCGTCGGGGTAGCTCTTGCATTTAGGTTAATTTGTTTGTTAGAATAAAAATGCATGGGAAAAGGGGCCCCATTAGATAGCTTCGGCATCTAACGGGGTAAAAAGGAGGGGCACTTGGCGAAGGAAAAAACCCGTTTGGAAGACGAGGGCTGGCTTGAGGAGTACGAGGGACAGCTGGCCGTTGACGCATACCAAACGAACGACGAAGTTATTGTTAAAGCACCGATTGCCGGAGTCAAACCGGCCGATCTTGAGATCTCGATCACAGACGAAGTGATCACGGTTCGCGGTCAAAGGCATCAGGATGTCACCAAATCCGAGGCCGATTATTTTTGTCAAGAATGTTACTGGGGCACTTTTTCAAGAAGTTATGTTTTGCCAATTCCGGTTGATGCCGACAAAGCTCAAGCGAATCTAAAAGACGGAATTTTGACTATTGTTATCCCAAAGCAAGAAAAATCAAAAACGAGAATCCTCAAAATTAGCGAGTAACAATATAAAAGACAGAGCCTTTAGGGGGTCCTGTTTTTTTGTTTTTGTTAATAGATCTTGCGCAAGGAGATAGGAATTTTATAGCGAAAGGGCGCTCCTGTACGAGAAGCGCCCCGAGGGTCCCTTGCTGAATCCAGGGTGTTAGCGGTCCCAAAGATCACTTTATCTCAGCCGATCACTGGCGGGGGGACAACCAAGCGCTAACACCACTCGAAAATATTCTGCACCTGTACTAGCATATTATGTTCTAAATGTCAATACCCCTAGGGCCATTTATGCTTTTGCTTGCCGATCAGAGCCAAAAAGAGTAGAATTTAAGGAGGTAAAAAATAACATTGCAAGCAACAGGCCGCGGCGGTAGGTCCTTCGACTTTCTGAAAATTCTGCTGAATTTACAGAAGCGCTCAGGATGACCGTCTCACGGTCAGATAGATGAAGAGGAGTTGATTATGAAAATTACTAAAGCGGTTTTTCCGGTAGCGGGATTGGGAACAAGGTTTTTGCCGGCAACCAAAGCTCAACCAAAAGAGATGCTACCTCTTGTTGATAAGCCGATTATTCAATATGGCGTTGAAGAGGTGGCCGCTTCAGGAGTTAGAGAGATGGTTTTTATAACTGCTCAGGGAAAACATTCGATCGAAAACCACTTTGACAGCGCTTCGGAACTCGAGAGGATTCTTGAAGAAAAAGGCAAAACGGAACTTCTTAAAGAAGTCAAAAAAACTTCTGAACTTGGCAAATTTATTTATATTCGCCAACAGCAGCCGCCACTCGGGCTAGGACATGCCGTGCTGATGGCCAAGGAACTAATCGAAGACGATTACTTTGCGGTGATTTTGCCTGATGACGTGATGGATTGCGAGGAGCCGTGCCTTAAGCAAATGATCGAAGCAGGGGATAAGGTGCAAGGTGCCGTAATAGCAGTTGAAAAGACCGATGCGGAAGGTCAGAAGCGATACGGCATTGTGAAAGTAGAAAAAACCGACAATCCTAAATTGCACAAAATTGTCGATATTGTTGAAAAACCGGGGCCGGAAGATGCGCCAAGCGATTTGGCGGTGATGGGCCGTTACATTTTACCAAAAGAAATATTTGCCGAGCTCGAGCAGACCGAAGCTGGGGCTGGCGGCGAAATTCAACTGACCGATGCGATTAGACGGCTTTTAAAGATCAAACCGTTTTATGCTTACGAATATGACGGTGAAAGATTGGATGCTGGGGAAGTGGCCGGTTACGTTAAGGCGACTATCAAGCTGGCCTTAAAAAGAGGGGAAATTTCGGGTGAGATTAAGGATTATATAGAAAAAATTTCTAAGTCCTAATTTCTAATGCCTAACCAAAATTCAAATTCAAAATATCATAACCAGAAATTGAGACAATGGGTATTTTAGGAATGCTGATCCCTGCACGGAATTATTGTTCGAGCTTGTCGAGAACTTCTCGACTCGCGAATGCTCGCTCGAAGAAAAAAAGAGCTTTGGTAGGTCGTGAAATTAGATAATTGGTTGGATTGATACTTCCAGTTGATCCAAGGGGGAGACTTATGGCTGAGGAAAAAAGGACGGGTTTATTAAAAAGAGCTTATCTGGTCTTGCGTTGGCCGGTGGTTTTGGTGGCGCTTGGTTTGTCGGTGGTTTTTTTCCTCACAGGACTTTTAAGCTCGTTAGGATATCAGGGGACCACTAACTTGAGGGCGGTTTCCGAGCAGGACTCGCTCTGGACAGCTTTTCAAGACGACATAAATAACAATTTATTTAAGTGGAAGAATGGTGAGCAACCAACCATTAGCGACAAAGGCGTTGTCAATTTTGACAAACGGCTAATTAGATTCCTCGGTTATTTGAAAAATGGCAACAAGAAGACTCTCTGTGGCTGGAATAAGGGACATGAGTTTCTCGAACTAGACATCATATCCAGTATGGGAGCGCTTTCCGATCTGATTGTTCCGACGAACAAAACAAGACCTGCCTCGACGCTTTTTCGCGGCGTGGGAGTGAGGATTAGCAAAGCAGATTATATTAAGTGCACGATAGAGCCGAAAGATCCCTCGCGCAGGGATTTATGCCCCGAAGCAATATCGGGCAATATGGCCTTTACCAAAGAACAAATCCCTCTTACCTCGGCGCCTTCGGATAAATTAGAACACAATCTTCCCTACAGTCCGGGTTGCAAAGTAACTTGTGCGGTTGATTATTATCCCAATAATCCGGTCAGCGCCCTACCCAGTGCCCAGCCATACAGTATTTCAGAAAATGACCCACCCGAATATTCCAAAGAAGTTGAAGATTGGGCAACAAACCCAAGAACATTCGATTATAGTGAAATAGCCGAAAAGGGTCAGCAAGCCGGCATATTTAAAACCGCGCTTTTGGTCGCCGAACTTCTGCACACCGATGATGAGGGATGTGCAACCCCAAACCAGGAAAATCGTGGCTCCAATCGCCTTATTCCCATAACCACAATTTTGTCCGATTGGGCCGTTAAGGGTCTTGGAGACAGCCGGCAGGCGATTGGAAGAGTCGCCCAAGCAAAATGTCCGAACAGCTTTCACAAAAATTCGCCCTTGGCCTGCCTGGCTTCTGACGGACTTCTCGATTTAAAGGGCTTGCATATAAATTATTAGCTCTTATCGGTGGAAGAAATAGACCGCGCAATGACCAGCTGTTGTCATCGCGAAGCTACTGCTGTGGCGATCTGATCAGATTGCTTCGGAGAGACATTAGGTTTGGATTCCACCTCCAAACCGCGCAATGACATGGGGAACGCTCCCGGTGACAACAATCCTGTAAGGGTTTAACCCTTGCAGAGACAACCCTTGCAGAGAACTACACTCGAGATGACATAGGAAAATACGTGAGTCAAACTGGCATTATATAATGGTGTGCTATAATGCAAATGAGTTATGAAAAAAGCAATATTTTCAATATTTTTTGTGGTTGTGCTTATATCGAGCGTGTTTGTCTCAAACGCTAAAGCCACTTCGTTTAACCAGAGTAATTTGATTTCTAACTTCGACTTCATCAACGTCAACTCGAGGAGTACTAGCGAAATCCAATTCTTCTTGCAAAATCGCAACTCTTACTTAAAAGATTTTAGCGA
>JBDRAU010000010.1:0-7372 GCA_043823315.1 bacterium | reverse complement strand
CTCGCCCGTATGCTTGGCGGCATCGGCCATTGCGTCCTGATAAAGTAAGCTTTCCTTAAACGGAACTGGATCATGAACAACGTAATCAACCCCAATTGACGGATATTGATTGGACAAAAAGTTGTCAGCGTTGCCGAGAGTTTGGGCGAAATTGTTATAATCAAAACTGCCACCGGGAGCGGTTTTGGCGGCGTTTTCAACCAGATGCTTCAGTCCGTCAATATTGAAATGGCGCGAAAGTCCATCGGCGACCCAGTCGTGCCCTTCGATCGGAGTGGCGAAGTTGAAGTTGTAAATAAATTGATTGATAGCCTGTTCGTCGGTATAGCCCTGCTTGGCCATCTCGGTGATGTAGTCCTGCGGAACGTCCAGTTGTCCGGATTCAATCCCGCGCTTGACCGCATCGCTCAAAGAATTGCCCCATTCGGTCATCTCGAGGTGAACGCCTTGGTTGGCGAGGTGCGGATCGATCGGCAAATTGTGATCCATCCTGATCGCCGGCCCGTCGGTCACGGTGATCTCGTTCTGTCGGCCGTAATGCTCCGACATATACTCCCCTTGGGCGTGCTCGGTCCGGAGCCAGTGCGAGACGAAACTAACCGCATCGGAAGCTACGCCTATTAAGCCGCCATATAACATCCCCCGCTTCATTCCCGCAATTCCGGCTTTTTTGCAAGCGTCTTTGGTTGATTTTATAAACTCCCCTTGGAATTTATTGCCTCTTCCGCTTAACATGTTAATTAGCAACGCTCTCTCTCCTTCATCCTCTACTAGATTTGATTTCATTTCGGAATTATAAAAAACAAGCAACTCAAGCAGTTCTGCTGCATTTCCGGAAAAAACCTCTTTCCGCTCTCCTTGACGGTTTACATCTTGGGATCCTTCATTCTCTGGTTCATAACCGTGTAAAAAAGATTGTAAAAAAGATAAAGCGCTCAGTTTGGCTCTGGGGTCTTGAGCGTCATTCTTGATTCGATTATATTCCGCGATAGCTCCATCGACTCCGTACTGTTTCGACTTTTCGACTTCATACGCGCGCCAATAACCCATTCCTCCACCAACTAAAGTACCGGTGATTGTACCGGCAAAAGACCCAAATACTCCAGGGAGTAAATGCAGAGCGGATCTTAGAGCAACAGAAGTTCCGACGGAAGCGGCTATTTTGCCGGCCGTTCCTTTTCTTAGATTATGGAAGTTATTAACGAATCGCGCCAATTTGCTGTCAGGATCTCGTTTATAGAGTCTCTCGTAAGAGTTAAAGGTGTCTGCAGTATGATTATCGATGTTATCAAGATTAAGTCCTAGCTGACTATCGATTACAATTTTTCGCGCTTCGGGTGAAAGTGTCGTTTTGTGCTTTTTTTCAATTCTTCTGATTATATCCAAAGCTTCGGAATCAGCTTCGTTTTCTATCGGTGTTTGTTCCGATTCTATAAAATCACGCACGCCAACGCGTCCGTCTTGCGGCTGTTCTTCTTCACCTACAACACCGGCTCCCGCTTGTGGAGCTTCTACTGGCAAATTTCCTCCTTGTGACTTTCCTGTCATCCCGGGCGCTTCCTACCTTTTCGAGAAAGTCGAGGGATCTTTTTGCGTTGCGATATTTATTGTCATTCTCGAGCCGAACAAAGTTCGACATCGGGAATCCAAATCATATCATTTATATTCTATTGCTTTTAGTAGATTTTTGCAAAAGAAAAGAGGGAGAGGTGTTGAGCAGATGCTCTACCTCTCCCTTGTGGTTCTCTTTCGTGATGCTGACGCTGAACTAGACTGGGTTGGCCGCGACGACAGCGTCGACGGCCGCGTCATCGGTCAGGTCGATGCCGCGCGCGGTCAGGATGGCGGCGATCGCCTGAGCCTGGCCGGCAGCGACTGCCGGAACTGCCGACAAGCTACCCGCACGGCTGAGACCGGCGCGGGCAGCCGTCTCGGCTGGATCCGGTGTGATTGCGCGCGGTGTTACCCCGCCAGCACCGGCGGTCGTGCCACCAGTGTAGTGGAGGTTACCTTCCCGCCAGCCGAACGCCCGTCCGGCGGAGTCGCGAATAAGCGCTTTGTAGCGCTCGTTGACTCCGTCCGGGGATGCTGTTGCCAGCATCTGCAGGGCGACGCCCTGCTCGGCGAACGCGCCGGCGTTTGCTGCGGTCTGTTGCTCTTGCCGTTTGATGCGTCTCTTCTCGGCATTATCCTCGTTGGCCGTGGCCGTCGAGGTGAACGCAGCGTAAAGTCCGTATCCCAGCGCCCCCAATACGATGAGTCCCCCGATAACTTGCCAGAATGTTACCACGGGAGCCCTCCCTTCCTCCGGCTCTTTCGCCGGCTTGGATTTCTTGTTGTTGTCCCCACCGGAAGGCGGGGGTTTCGGCGGTGTGACTGACGGCGTTGCGGGGGAGTCACCATAGTAGTTGTTGTTGATCGTGGTGCTCCCCGCACCACTCGGCCCCTGCGTGGCGGCTGGGGATGAATAGGACGGCCCACCGTAGTTACACCGCGCTTGGCGGAGCAACTCGGTGTCATGGCCGTCGACCCTGCCCTCTAGGTCGCCCACGCGACCCTCGAGGCCACCAATTCGTTCGCGGTTGTTAGCCGCGACCGCGGCGACGATCACCGCGCCGGGCTCGCGCTCGACCATGCGGCGGAAATACTGCTCGTCCACCGCCTGATCCGTCACTCCATCGCCACCCCACTGCTGGGGGGCGTAGAAGTTACTGCCTGCCGCTTGCGCGGCTGTGGCCGCCATCGCCATGAAGGCGATGACGATCCACATGTTGCTGAGCGTTTTGGCGCTCATCGTTTATTCCTCCTTAGATCAAGCGATGGCGGCCATGTGGTGCCGCCTTTCTCTTCAAGTCCTCGCACACGCGAGCAGGTTGACTTGGTAGAGAAATCTATATTCAAACGCCTCCTCTAAACCCGTCCATCAGGTTCAGGATTAGCGGTTTCTCCTTATCAAATGCCGCGCTTCGGGTAGCTTCTCCGTTAGATTAGCCAACCCTTGACCCGTTAGATGCCGATTTCTCCTTGAAATCGTGCCTATCTAACTGGGTTTTAGCGTAACAATGTAATATAGCACAAATTGGCACAAAAGTCAAGAGTGAGATAAACTACTAATATACGAATTTACCGAATGTACGAATGGGATATCATGGACGATTAGTAAATTAGCTAGATTAGTATATTCGTAGTTTTATGAATATTGTTTCTTTCGACGGACAAAAGGAAGGTGAAAAGATTATCTCGCTCTGGCGGGGACACGTTTTTATAATGACCCGCGCCGGATTCATTTTCGCCGCCATTATCCTGATCGGCTCCATCCCGCTAGCCTATCCTAATCCGTCATGGGCAGACCAATTCCTGATTGTCTTTATCTGTGTCGGAGTTTTTTATCTTCTACTTCAAATCTATCTCTACATCTCGACAATTTACATTTTGACGAACGAACGGATCCTCTCTATTGACCAATCCAAGCTTTTTATGCGCTCGATCAACGAGCTTCCGCTTCACAATATTCAAAACGTCTCGCACACCAAAAAGGGACTTTTTCAAATGATGTTTGATTTCGGTATCGTTGAAATTCAAACCTCGGGATCGGGAACCGCGATGAGGTTAAAAAATGTTCCGCATCCCTACCTCGTCCAGCAGAAAATCCTAGACAAAGAAGAAAGAATTAAGAATAAAGAATAAAGAATAAAGCAGTAAATGGCGAAAATCATCTCTTTTACAGATCTAGAAGCATGGAGAGAGGGACATAAGCTGGTGCTTGAAATTTACAAATTAACTGCTACTTTTCCGAAAGAAGAATCATTTTGTTTAACTTCCCAGATAAGACGCGCAGCTGTTTCGGTTACTTCAAATATTGCCGAAGGGTTCAGCCGCCGGAGTTATAAAGACAAAATTCATTTTTATTTTATGGCGCTAGGATCTGTTACTGAACTTCAAAACCAGCTGTTAGTTTCCCGAGATTTAAGTTATATCTCCCGAGACAAATTTATGAGATTAAGCGAAATCTCGATCAAGGTTCACAAGTTATTGAACGGACTGATAAAGTCCTCTAGAAAGCGTGTCTAATTTCTTAATTCTTGATTCCTGATTCTTTATTCCCTTCCACAAAGAGCTTGTCTCTAGGAGTAAAAAAAGCTATACTGACAGTAACACTAAAGGAGTAAATATATGGAAAAAACATTAGTTATTGTAAAACCGGATGCCGTTAACCGAGGTTTGACGGGCGATGTGATTAAGCGCTTTGAGCAAAAAGGGCTTAAAATTGTTGCCATGAAAATGAAGTATCTCGAAGACAAAGAGCTGGAGGAGCACTACGCTCATCACAAGGAAAAACCATTTTTCAAGGATCTGGTTGATTTTATGAAACATGCCCCGAGCATTTTAATTATTTTGGAGGGCAATCGGGCAATCGACGTAACCAGAGTTCTAGCAGGGCAAACCTACGGCGTCGAGGCGACACCGGGCACAATCAGGGGCGATTACTCGATGAGCCAATCAAACAACATCGTGCATGCTTCTGATTCCGAGGAGAACGCCAAAGCTGAAATCAAGAGATTCTTTACCGAGAGCGAACTGTTCGAATGGGATAAAATCGACTGGACCGAAGTTTATGCCATTGACGAGAGGAAATAATTTGCTTCAGGCAAATTAGAATACAGAATTAAGAATTAAGAATTAAGAACAACACAGAATGAATCTAGTATTAGGATTTTTGCTTGCAGTTGCTATTTCTTTAATTTTGTCCTATTTTGCTCTTAAATTAGCCAAGAAATACTCTCTTGCGATGCAACAGCCGAGAGAACGTGACCTCCACAGCAAACCAATTTCCCGCCTCGGAGGCGCAGCGGTTGTTTTGAGCTTCTTGCTCGTCATAATCGGCTATGCAATTTTTGCTTCCGCCTCCGCCACCGACTTGGGTTTTCCCTTTGCGATCTTTTCGCTCTCAATCGATAAGCGACTCTTGGGGATAATTTTGGCAGTTATTTTTATGTCCGTTGTAATGCTTTACGACGACTTCAAGGGCGTTCCGGCATACCTCAAATTTGCTACTCAGATTGTTACAGCTCTGATTTTGATTTTAACAGGAGTGGGAATCACTTACCTCAACAACCCCTTTGGCTTGGTAATTCCTCTCGATACGATTTCATATCCTGTTCAAATCGGCGCCAATGTTTTTCATTTCGTCTTCTGGGCCGATCTTTTGCTGATTGGGTGGGTATTGCTTATGACCAATGCGACCAACTTCATCGACGGACTCGACGGACTCTCGGGTTCTTTGAGCTTTGTGGCGGCGGTGATTTTGGCGATTTTGAGTTTTCAAATGGGACAAACTGCCGTGGCCATTTTAGCCAGCGTTTTTGCCGGAGCGATTTTTGGCTTTTTATTTTTCAATTTGCCGAATGCAAAGATATTTTTGGGCGATACGGGCAGCATGTTTTTGGGGCTCATCTTGGCGGTTTTAACTTTTATCTCGGGTGGAAAATTAGCGACCGTTTTTCTGGTTTTTGCAATTGCCATAATTGATGCGATCTATGTAATTGTAAAACGGCTTATCAAGGGCAAAAACCCCTTCACTTCGGCCGACCAAACCCATCTTCACCACCGATTTCTGCGCGCCGGACTTTCGAAAAGCGCTACTCTTTTTGTTATCATTTTGTTCTCACTCGCCTTCGGTTTATCGGCGCTTTATTTAGAACCAAAATTAAAACTGATCACGCTTGGCGTTTTGACGATTTTGACTCTAATAATGTTTATTTCACTTGATCTAAAAAACAAAAAAGTGTCCTAAAGCAATTTCATTTTTACCGAATTTACGTCATCCTGAGTTTTTACGAAGGATCTCTGGCGAATGCCAGAACCCATATTCATGGGGGACTCTTCGCGAGCTCAGAATGTCATTTGCAGTTGACATTTGCCCCAAAATGTGCTACATTTCTCTATTCGTCTCCGCAGATTTTACTCGGAGCGAAGTTGTACCTGATGTAAATCTGATGTACGAGGAGCTGGTCAGGATGGTGGACGGAATCCATGTGACGGTAGTGGTGACACAGAAGGGGACGGCGAAGGGGAAGGTGCAGGCTGGGAACCACGTGGAGTTTGACAAGGCTGCTGCCAGCAAACTGCGCGAGGTGGCGCCCATCGGTGCCGAGGTCGTCGTTGTGGTCAACATGGTTGACCACCCCGACAGGGCGAATCGAGGAGTGGCGAGGTGGTTGGTACGCGGTGCGGAAAACGTGCAAGGCCTCGCTGAGAATGTCGCACCTGGTCCGGCATCGGCCCCGACTCCGACCACTGAACCCGCTCCGACGACCAACGGCAACGGGGAGCTGAAGGAGCTCCTGAAGCCGGTCGCTGACTGGCTCCGGCCGCTGATCGCATTAGCGACCGAGATCGACGGCGCGGACGAGGCGCAGGTGGCCAGCTACGTGCTGGCCCAAGGGCTAAACCCCCTGATCGGCGCGCAGGAGGAGGCGGCCAAGGCCGCCAAGGCAGAGGCCATCGAGGCGATCAAACGGGCGCGCGGCGAGGCGCTAGTCGCCTACCTCGTCGAGAAGCTCTCCGAGGTCGGGGAGGACCTCGTCGAGCAGGCGCGCGACGATGGCATCGCCGCCATCATCCCGCAGCCGGAGGCCCCGGCTCTCGAGCATCTCGTCGAGGGCAGGGTGCCCGAAGCTGAACCCGTGCAGGCCAACACCGGCACCGGCTGACACAGCCGCACCAAGTCCCTGCAGGAGGCAGGGGCAAGAATGTACTCACAGGGCTCCGATTCGTCGGAGCCCTGTTTTCTTAGATTGCTTCTCCTTTGACATACAAAGAATCGCAATGACACAATAAATAAATTGATCAATCAATAAAAAATGGAAAATAATAAATAAAAAATAAATATAAATTGTGCTAAGACAATTTATATTCCCTAGGTCCTACAACCGAAATTATCGCCTTTTCTTTTACAAAAATCTCACCTGCCAGCTTTTGGATTTCTTCTTTTGTGACCGCTTCATATCTTGAAATAATCTCATTGATTGGCAGAATTTCTTCGTGCCAATACAGCGAGCTCGATAAATAATCGGCGATCGAAGGCGAACTTTCCATGCTTCTCGCGATTGAGCCCCTGATGTTGCCCTTGGCGCGCTTGAGCTCCTCGTCGCTCGGCCCTTCGCTTGCAAATTTGAGAGCTTCTTTGGTGGCTAGATCGATCGTTTTCTCGAGGTTTTGTTTCTTGACCCCGCCGTAGATATAAAAACTTCCGCAATCCAAAAATGCGTTAATTCCCGAGCCGATGTCATATCCGAGTCCCCGTTTTTCTCTTAGCTCGATATTGAGGCGGCTCGAAGCGCCGGAGCCGAAAATCACATCCATTAAGTTA
>JBDRAU010000009.1:0-10737 GCA_043823315.1 bacterium | reverse complement strand
CCCCAAGCACTTGACAAATTCGAGGGGGGGATTAGAATCCAAGCAGATTTGAAAATCTACCTGCAACGTGGTCGCCAAGCGACCTTGATGTTGTAGATAATCAAAGAGGGAGGGAAACTACTTCCTCTTTTGGCAGTTAGGGAAGTTCCTTGACAAACATCGCTCTCTCCTTGAATTGACTTAACTAAGGAGATAAACCCACACACCAAAATCGTTTGGTGTCGGGGTAAAGCGTTCAGATAGTCGTAAACCCTGTTGAATCCCCGCAAAGCGGGGTGCGAAGCAATTCAACGGGGTAAACCTATGATACTTTCCTCTTTTTGGGGAAGGTATCAAGGTCTGGATCCATAAGAGTAGGTGAAGGAAATGCGACGCAGAGGTTTCACACTCATAGAGCTACTGGTTGTGATCGCGATCATTGCGATCCTGGCAGCGATCCTCTTCCCGGTGTTCGCCAAGGCCCGCGAGAAGGCAAGGCAGGCAAGCTGCATCAGCAACACCAAGCAGTTGGGTCTTGGACTGCTGATGTACGCCCAGGACTATGACGAGACGTTCCCGGGGCGCGCCTACGGCGTCTACCCACACGACTTTGCGACCGGAGCCACTATCTGTTGGCCCGGATTCATCATGCCGTACATCAAGAACGTACAAATCTTCAAGTGCCCGAGCTACGACGTGCGCTACACAACATACGCCTGGGAGGGCGGAGTACGGAAAAGCATTCCCGGGAATATGGGGTATAACTTCTGCGCCCTCGGGGGAAGCACCAACGCCTACTATCCCATGGCGCTCATCGGCCGTCCAGCTGAAGTGCCGATGGTCGCCGACTCAGTGTGTGCAGGCTTGAAGGCAACGGGGACCGATCCCCGCAATTGCCTGTACATCGGACCGGGGACAAATACCACCGGCGTCTACCCGGACGAGTGCCATCCGCGCATGCGGGTGCACAACGATGGCTCGAACATCGGGTTCGCGGATGGCCACGCGAAGTGGTACAGCTTCCAGAATATACCACGCGGGAGCTTCTGGGCGCGGAAGTAGGCCGCCATCCATCCGCACCACAACCCAATCTCACCCCCCCAGTCGCAATAACCCTAATCACATCAATGCTACAAGGTCGCAGAAGCGACCAATGTGATTAACGCGACCTTACCGGTCCCAGCTGCTAGACGCTAGCGCAGCTGGGACCTTTCTTTTATAGAGCAATTTTCCTGTCTGCGACTTGCAGGCAGGCCAAAAAATCATCAAAAAAATGCCAAGAGTGACAATGTGATATTATAAAGGTACAAAAGGGAAACAAAAAATAACTGAAGGTTCTAGACCCGAATGTCCGCCATCCTTCGCTCCCTCGAAGCTTCGGATGGCTTTCGGCCACCAAAGTAAAGAAGAGGGGTGTGACCCGTAGCCTTGTGCGAAGGGTTACAGAAAATAGTAATCAATCAAATGGTGACCGAATCCCACTCTCTCCGCCATTCGACTCACTTCGTTCGCTCATGGTCTTCGACCGTGAGCAAGATGAAGAAAGTCGAATGTCCTGTCTTCGACTCTGAGGCCTGAGCCTCTTCGCTCAGACTCGAAGAGAGCACAGTCGAAGGACGAAACCAACGCCTCAACCGTTGAGCCGTTGAAAAAATAGCCACTCGTGGCTTCCCCGCACCAAGCGTTAGCTGGTGCGGGATGTTCGTAAGAAAGTCGATGAGTAATAAGTGGGCTCCACATGTGGCTCCATTTTTGTTATATTTGAGCCATGATAGATTTGGATAATGTTGAATTGATCGGTCAGCTTCAATTTGAAACAGATAAACAAGATCCTTCAAGGCGCATCGGGATTTGTATTGAAGAATTAACTCCTGACGGCAAAGCGCGCCGGCTTCACCGCTTTGATGCGGATAGCGGAATTTACAAAGGATATACAGATCAAGAATATGACAGCGAGCATGGAGCCGGCCTCAAAACCGGCGGCGTTTCATTCAGCTATAAAGGCAAGCTGGAAAGCGGCGATCATAGATATTACAAGGTTAGAACGGGGCCGATTTACAAGGTTGGCAAAAGAGAAGTGGTCTCAGAAGAGAATTTGCCTTCTCTTGAAGTTGTGGAAGATAGAGTTAGCTTAATTCGTAGCGAATGGTTGCCTACTCTTAAAAGAGAACCAACTTCTCGCGAACTGCTCGATAAACAGGCAAGAGAAACAGGTCAATCTCCGGCTGAAATCATGGATCGCGATGGCAGCTTAAGAGACGATCCTAGTGATTTCAAAGAATCAGAACCAGACAAAACTGATAATGGCGACGAACCCACAAATCCCGAAGAGCATCCGCCACAAAGATATTGAGGCCGCTGAGAAACGCTAAAAATTGTCCAAATAACTTATTCTTCGAGCGAAGTCGAGAAGATTCAACCTTAGAGTTCTCGACAAGCTCGAACAATAAAAACCTTTTCAACAGTCTCAGATATTAACGGTTGACAAACACAAACATCACGTTTTTAATTAGATTAACAACTAAATTTGGGGGAGCCGGGTAGTAGAAATTAGTAAATTTACACAACCCGGTGAAGCCAGGTAGTATAAATTTGACAAATGATATTTATTTTCAAATGTTAATTGTAGTGAATTGTTATATATTTTAGAGTATTGTGAATATTAATTTAGCAACTAAGTTGGTGAAAATAGTCAAATTTTCACTACCTGGGAGGTAGTATGTCAAAAACAGTCCTTATGATCGTTGGTATCTTAGCGATCTTAATGGGAATTGCTGGATTGATTCCGTCTTGGACTTGGGCCGTGACGCCACAATGGCTAGCGATCGTCAAGATCGTTATTGGTCTCCTCTCTGTCTACGTTTCCGCGACTGACAAGTAGAAGTCTAAATCAAAATCAAAAAATCAAAACTTTAGTGTCGCTTCGCGACGATTGGTTTTATGATTTGCGTTTTAAGCTATTTTTCAATATGTTGAAAGTGCTATGGATCAGGTCGAAGAGATAAAAGCCAAGGTTGATATTGTTGATTTTACGAGGCAATATCTGACACTAAAGAAAGCCGGAATTAACTTCTCGGCCACTTGTCCTTTTCACAGCGAAAAAACCCCTTCATTTATGGTTTCTGCCGAACGCCAAACTTTTAAATGTTTTGGGTGTTTTCCCAGGGGAGAATTAATTCAAGTCGAGAATGGGTTTTTAGAAATTGAAAAAATCAAGCAAGGAGACCGAGTATTCACTGACAAAGGTACCTTATCATCTGTCGATGCAATTATTGGAAGAAGATATAGCGGAGATTTAGTGGAAATTCAGACAAGAATGGTAAATCATAAAATCTCAATTACTGGTGATCACAAGGTATTTGTTATAAAAACGCAACACTGCAAACAGAAAGCTCGAACAACCCGGATTTGTCAAAAAAACTGCAGACAAAATTGTCCAACTAAATTTTTTAACAATTACAAAATAGAAAAAATTTCCGCTAGAGAATTAAAGATTAATGATTTTCTTATATATCCCATTAAAAAGTCAATTAATTGTTTGGCGGAAATAAATATTCTTGATTATATCGGTGAAATTCCAAATAGATCAAAAAAAGCGTTCGTCTTTGATCCGATTATAAGAATTGACAGTAGGCTCGCCGAATTACTTGGGTATT
Source organism: bacterium (assembly GCA_043823315.1). Classification (GTDB taxonomy): domain Bacteria; phylum Patescibacteriota; class UBA1384; order UBA1384; family DTJR01; genus JBDRAU01. The sequence goes on along the minus strand of JBDRAU010000009.1, from coordinate 7,102 downwards.
ATATTGCCGAGGGGAGCAATAATCGAGCGTATATAAGATTTAGCTTGAGTCGTTTTGAGGTAAAATTGGCCGATAGGATCTTAAAATTAGCTAATGAAATTTTCGCCTTAGAAGGCAGTAAACATTTTCGCAGCGATAACAGAAACGGCCTAGAAGTAACGATTTGTAACTCGCTACTTGCGAAAGTGTTTGCTAGTTTATGTGGCAAGGGAGCAAATAATAAGCAAATTCCGAATGTGTTGTTGGGTCAAGACGATCAGATAAAAACATCTCTCGTAGAGGCTATTCTGAAGGGTGACGGAACAATTACAAAGAAGACTGGACATAACAGCGGTGGTCGAAAATCCATAACGACAATCTCTTTAATCCTTGCGCATCAATTAAAAGATATTCTTATATCTTTGAACCAGCGCCCAAGCATCCTTTCTAGCAATGCTTACATTTCTAAGGATGGGGTTTGTCATAAGTCGTCTTACAAAATTAACTGGAGAGAAAATGACAAGTCACATTTCAGTGATTTTATTGAAAAAGACGGCACAAAATACTGGACATTGCCCGTCAGGTCTATAAAAAAGTCATCTTTTTCTGGTTATGTCTATAATCTAAATATTAAAGGTGATCATTCATATTTGACTCCAAGTTTTGCTGTTGCGAACTGCGGGGAGGGTGGGGACGTTATTACATTTTTTCAAAAAATCGAAGGATTGAGTTTTCCCGAGGCGCTCAAAATTCTTGGTGAGCGCGTTGGAGTGCAAGTCCAATTTTCCAAAGGCGAAGATTTTGCCAAGACAAAGCATGAGAAAGATCGGATTTTCGATATTAATTTGCTCTGTGCCAAGTTTTTCAAAATGAGTCTTTCAAAGAAAGAGGGCGAAAAGGCGCTTAGGTATTTAACTTCGAGGGGACTCGGCGCAAAAACAATTGAAAAGCTCAAAATCGGTTTTGCTCCGGCGGACAACAAAACTTTAGAGAGGATAATCGCGAATAGAAAAATTTCCTTTTCTGATCTTTCCCTGGCCGGTCATCCGGAGAGATTTCGCTATCGGACCATGTTTCCGATTTTCGATAACTTTTCGCTTATTACCGGTTTTTCGGGAAGAATTCTCGAAGATGGTTTGCCGAGCAATGTTTCGCCTCACCCCAAATATCTAAATACTCCCGAAACTAACGTTTTTCATAAATCAAAGGCGATTTACGGAATTAATTTTGCCAAAGATGCAATTAGAAAAAATAATCGCGTCATTGTTGTCGAGGGGCAGATGGATGTAGCTCTCGCGCATGAGGCGGGGATTGAGGAAGTGGTGGCAAGCTCCGGAACGGCGTTAACTTACGACCATCTCAAAATTCTTTCGCGCTTAACACGCAACATTGTTTTTTGTTTTGATGAGGATGAAGCGGGCCAAAAGGCAGCCAATAGCGCGGTTGAAATGGCGCTTGAGATGGGACTCGACGTAAAATTAACCATAATTGCAAAATACAAGGACGTGGGCGAACTGGTTGAGAAAGATAAGAAATTGCTTAAAGGAGTGATTGACGAGGCACTTCCTCCGGTTGAGTGGCTTTTCGCTAAGGTCGGCGATAAGGATAAAGTCTTGATCGTTGATGAAAAGAAAACTTTAGCTCGCAAGGCAATTAATTTTATAAAGCGCTTTCAGGACGAAGTCGAAAAAGCTCATTACGTTTCTTTTTTGGCCAAGCGCTTAGCGGTACCGGAAGTCACAATTTTGAAAATACTTGATAAAACCGATATTACCTCTCGCGTTGCCAAGGAGGAGGAGAAGAAAAGCAGTGATTCGATCGAGGACTATTTTATTGCATATTTGCTTAATTTTCCTGATCAAATCAAGGATGTGGATATATCCGGAGCGGAGCTTAAAGAGGCGCAAAACTTACCGATTTACAAGAAGCTTCTAAACTGCTACAATTCTAACCAGATAAAGGCGTGTTTGGACAAGCTGAAGCAAAGCTTGAGCCGCGAAGACAAAGAGCGGCTCGATGTTGTTAGTTTAGCGTGGGATCAGAAAATTAAAGAAGATGAAGAAATAGCTAAAGGTGAGTTTCTGGCAATCAAAACGCGTTTGCAACAAAAACGCCGGGAAGTTACCAAGAATGATTTTGCAAAAAAAATCGCCGAGGCGGAGTCCAAGGGGGATATGGACCAAGTCAAAAAGTTGATGAAAGCTTTACAAGACGAATTTAAAAATTAACAAGCGCACATATGTCATTCCGAGAGTAACGAGGAATCAACGACGCATGTCGGGTTTTCTCGGACAAGCCGAGGGATCCTTCGCCGACGCTCAGGATGACAGATAACGGAGAGAAATATGGCAAAAAGGGCTATTAAAATGCCGGTTGATAATCGGATCAGGATGACTCCGGAAATTGAGGAGCTGATCTCAAAAGGGGAACTGCATGGATTTGTTACCGAGCAGGAAATTTTGCAGGTCATTCCCAGTCCCGAAACCAGCATAAAGGATCTAGACGAACTCTACGGCGTCTTTTTTGAAAAAGGTATTCAGGTACTAGAAAAAAAGAAACTTCTTGATACAGAATTATTTTTGAGTACCGACAAGGAAGTGGAGAAGGCACCTGATTTGCCCGAAATATCGGACGATTCAGTCAGGATGTATTTACGCGAGATCGGAAAAGTACCGCTTTTATCTGCTGATGAGGAGATGCGCTTAGCCAAGAGGATTGTTTCGGGTGATAAAGTTGCCAAGAAAAAACTGGCCGCAGCGAACCTAAGATTGGTTGTTTCGATTGCCAAAAAATACATCGGCCGCGGGCTTTCGCTTCTTGACTTAATTCAAGAAGGAAATACCGGACTTTTGCGGGCAGTTGAAAAATTTGACCATCGCAAAGGTTATAAATTTTCAACATATGCCACTTGGTGGATCCGTCAAGCGATAACCCGCGCCATTGCCGATCACGCTCGGACAATTCGCATCCCCGTGCACATGGTAGAGACGATTAATAAAATGATTAGAGTGCAGCGCCAGCTAGTTCAGGAACTGGGGCGCGAACCGAGCGTCGATGAAGTGGCCAAAGAAATGGGCGTGGCGAAAAATAAAGTAGAGCACATCATGAAGATTTCCCAAGAGACCGTGTCGCTAGAGTCGCCGGTGGGAGAAGAAGAAGATTCAAAGCTTGGGGATTTCATTGAAGACAAAGAGTCGCTCTCGCCTGAGGAAGTTACTATTCGCTCGATGATGAAATGGGATTTAGACGATTTTCTAAAATTTTTAACTCCGCGCGAACAAAAGATTCTCAAAATGAGATTTGGACTTGAAGACGGCCGAACCCACACACTCGAAGAAGTGGGGAAAGAGTTTGGCGTAACCCGCGAAAGAATCCGTCAAATTGAGGCCAAAGCGTTGCAAAAACTCAAAAAACACGAAAAATCAAATCGACTCAAAGATTATTTGGGGTAAAATCTAGGTGCTGAAATACCTGCCCGCCTGCCTACAGCGTTGTAGCAACTTCGGGTAGGCAATTGCTGAAGCAAGCTTCTGCAGGCGGGAGTTCAGCATGACATTTCTTTGTTCTGTTGTCATCTTGGATCCAAGATATACATCAGGACAAGTTTTGTTTTAGGATCTTTCCAAGATATAAGCGACAGGTCTTCAAAATCGTAGCTTCGCTCAATGTTTTCCTGTTTTTTCTTGAGCTGTATATCTGCTAGAATGGATAATAAGGAGACAGTATGGAGTTAACTTTATTTGGCGAATTGACAGTTTTGGTTGTTTTTACTGTCGTAGTTTCTATCATAATGAGATTTTTAAAACAGCCCTTGATCATTGGGTATATTATTGTTGGTTTAATACTTGGACCTTATGTATTAAATATAATCGAAATAAATGAGTTTTTTGAGGTTTTTTCAAAAATAGGCATAGCACTTTTGTTATTTGTAGTTGGCCTCGGTTTAAGCCCAAGTTTGATAAAGGGAATGGGGAAGGCCGCCTTAATCACCGGACTGGGTCAAATATTATTTACGTCGATACTGGGATTTTTTATTGCAAGGGGATTTGGTTTTGACGCAATTACGTCATTATATATTGCTATTGCCTTGACATTTTCCAGCACGATAATAATTATGAAACTGCTGTCGGACAAGAATGAGATTGAAAGCTTACACGGCAGGATCTCGATAGGGTTTTTACTTGTTCAGGATGTTGTCGCGGTAGCAATTCTAGTTGGTCTTTCTTCTTTCACCGGTCAGGACAGTATCAGCACGTTTGCAATCTTCAAGATGTTCTTTATTGCTTCGCTTTTAATAATCGGACTTATGTTTGTAAGCAAGCATTTGATGAATAAGGCAGTCGACTTGATGGCAAAATCCCAGGAATTACTGCTGATATTCTCTATTGCTTGGTGTCTGTTGATTTCGTATATTTTCTACTCATTGAACTTCTCGCTTGAGATCGGGGCGCTTTTATCCGGCGTTGCTTTGTCTTATTCTAAATTCAGGTACGAAATTATCTCGAAAATGAAGCCGCTTCGAGATTTTTTTATTATTATATTTTTTATTTCCTTGGGCACTCAAATGATGTTAGTCGATACGAGTTCAATGGTTGTCCCAATTGTTATTTTCTCACTTTTTATTTTGATCGGAAATCCACTTATTGTTGTTATCTTGATGGGTATATTGGGATATCGCAAAAAAACAGGTTTTCTCTCCGGTCTGACTGTTGCTCAAATTAGCGAGTTTTCACTTATTCTGGTGGCAATGGGTTTGCAGGTTGGCCATCTAACCCAAGAGGTTGTATCCATGGTTACTTACATAGGGATAATTACTATCGCAGGATCGAGCTATTTTATAACTTACTCTAATAAGATTTACCCGTTTGTTTCTAAGTTCTTAAGTATTTTCGAAAGAAAGGGCGGTAAAATTATGAAACTTACTCGCGTGCCTCTGGACAAGCCGGAGATCGTTCTATTTGGATTTAACAGAATCGGCGGTGAAGTTATAAAGAGTATAGAAAAAATTAGCGATAATGTGCTGATCGTTGATTACAACCCTGATGTTGTGCGGGAATTATCCGACAAGGGCTATCACAGTGTTTACGGCGATGCTAGCGACAGCGAGCTTCTATCGGAAATTGACTTTTCCAATACAAAGTTGGTTGTATCTACCATTCACGAATTTGAAACCAATGCGCTTTTAGTTGACAAGGCTATTAAGCAAAATCAGAATTCGCTTGTCATTGTCAATTCGGAGAACATCGAAGACGCAATCAAGTTATATGATCGTGGTGCTGTTTATGTTATCCTTCCTCACTTGATAGGCGGGCATCATGTCGCATCTATTATTGAAAAGCATGGTTTTGATAAAGAGAAGTTCCATAAAGAAAAAAAATCTCATATTGAATATTTGGGAGAGAGAACTGCATAAAGCCCAGAATCTTTTTTGATTTAAAAAATCCGTACTCCATAAATCAGTCAACTGCGCAATAGGATTTGAAATATAATAGCTATTTTTTCTTGAGGAACTTGGCTGCTAACTTCTCGATATTAGCTCCTGTTTGGCCCTCAAATGCGCGCAAGACTTCAAGCGGAATGGCAAAAATCACGGTATTTGATTGGTCTGAGGAAAGATCGTTCAGAGTGTTTAAGGTCCTAAGATGCAAGGCGCCATCGGAATCCGAGAGCGTTTTTGCCGCTTTGGCTAAGTTTGTGGAAGCAATTACTTCACCTTCGGCTTTGGTAATAACAGCGCGCTTTTCTCGTTCTGCCTCCGCTTGTTTTGCAATAACCCTTTTCATTTCCTGCGGAAGCGATACATCCTTGAGGTCGACATTCTGAACTTTGATGCCCCACGGATCAGTTAATTTATCAACAATAGCTCTGATTTGATCAGAAACCTTGTCGCGTTCAGATAGAAGGGTATCTAAATCAACCGATCCGACGATGTTTCTCATAGTGGTCTGCGCAAGCTGAGAAATTGCATAAAAGAAATTTTCTACTTCCAGAATCGCTTTACTAACATCGTCAACTTTATAATAAATCACTGCATTTATGCCAACCGAGATATTGTCCTTAGTAATGGCTTCCTGATCTGGAACGTCAACTGCTTTAACGCGAATATCAACTCTCATTATCGATTCGAATATCGGAAAAATTAACATCCATCCCGGTTCTTTAATAGCCACAAACTTTCCAAGTCTAAACTTAACTCCTCGCTCGAATTGATTAACTTGTCTGATGCTGATTAAAAGCACCAGTCCTATGAGCCCGAGAACATAATAAATTCCCATATTGTCTCCTATTTTAAATTGACTCAATCCTAGCAGGTGGAAAATAAAGAATCAATGATTGGGTCGAGAAGGCAGAGGGGGATAGCTTCGGGCTTAGGAATTTTGCGATTCCACCTCGCAAAAGCTCTCCCGAAGCGCCACAAGGTCGAAGAATAAGAATTACGGAACTTCTCGACTCGTCCCGCCAGGGCGGGACTCGCTCGAAGAATAATTACTGTTCGAGCCTCTCGATAAATTCGAGATAAACTCCGTCGAGAACTGCCATCGGAGCACAGGTTTTAACCTGCATTTCACACTAAAGTGTGTTCTCCTGGGTGTGGAGCCTAAGCTTCAGCTTGTTAAAAACACGATAAATCGTGGTCTCCAAAAACGGAGCCCAAGCCTTAGCTTGCTTATTGTTCGAGCGAAGCCTGCCCTGCCTGCCGGCAGGCAGGGCAGGCAGGTCGAGAACGGACGATTTGTGATCTCTAGGACGGTGTTTCGATCTGCATACTTTCGAGCATGTGATCGAAAATGTCTTTATAATCTTGCCTCGTTTGCTCGTCGGGGTAAGTGCAGGAAAATCCGTATCCAACTTCGCTATCCAGAGTATAGACCGCATCTTCGGCGAAATTAAGACCGCTTGAGTAAATTCTCTTTGCCGGACGGCCATCGATTGTTGCATCTTGCATCTCATAAGGTGATTCAACGCCGACTTCGAGAGCGCGTACGGTATTGTCATTTAACCAGTTGATATATTCATCCAGTGTTTGGGGTTTGCCATCTTTGCCAGGGAGGGAATTATAGAAACCATAGGCGTGGCAGGCAATTGATTTTTCGGCGTAAATAAACTCACGTCCGTCATTATT
>JBDRAU010000008.1:0-3297 GCA_043823315.1 bacterium | reverse complement strand
TTCTGGGTCTCTTTCATAATGCTCTCATCTTATCAAGAAATTGGACAAATTTCAAGTTCCATGAGCAGTCTTTGGCCTAAAACCAGTATGATTGATTCTGAGTAATATGATTACCATAGAAAACTAGAAAGAAGCTAGATTCTAGTTTAGAATAGCCTTCTGGCTTTTAGAGGCAAGCCGCCTAATTTTTAAACTGTAAGTGGAATTGTTAAAATAATCAGCTTAGTCTTTTTTACGATATAATATATGAGTACGAATCGCTTCAGGCCCTCCACATAAAAACAATTCCCTGGAATTGTTTTTATGTTTTGTAAAGCTTCTTCAGGGCAGTTTCGGTATTTTGAAAGGCCAACTCGTCCCACGGAATTTCTTCTTTTTTGAACCACTTGAACTCGGAGTTTTCGCTATCGAGCTTGATCTCACCGGATTTGATCTTTACACGATAAAAATGATTGAGCGTATAAAATTCACCATCATCATAGGGATACTCATCGATAAAGATTGTCAAAATATCGATCAGCTCAATCTCGATACTCATCTCTTCCATCGCTTCTCTTTTCAACCCATCGATCGGCTCCTCGCCGTTTTCCAAAAATCCACCCGGCAAATCCCATTTACCAAAATGGGGTTTAATCGCCCGTTTCAAAAGCAAAACCTCGTTTTTGTCATTTACAATAACTGACGAAGCGGTCGGTTTTGAATTTTGGTAAAAAACAAATCCGCAACTCTTGCAGACCGGATGAGTCGCGTGTTCAACTTTTTGCTCCTCCAGTTCTCCAGCACATTTTGGACAATATTTGTAATTCATATTTTTGGGGTCAGGCAGTATCAGCTATTCGCAACTACTTCCTAACTGAGGTTGAGCATATCAGGTTACCGGAGTTGGGGGAAGTAGTAGTGAAAATTAGCTCTTTACCGACTTCTTGAGCTCTGCAAACCATTCCAGCCAGACGGGTTCAATACCTGGTGATCTTTCCCATTCTTCTTCACCTATCTTACCAAGCAAATATTCTTTAGTTCGTCCAGCTAGATCATCAATCTCGGTTTGACTGAACCATCCGACCTGCTTGGTTTCGTCCTGACTCCGGTGCAAATCACCTTTCGCCTCCGCTTCGTAGATTTTCCAGTAATGCCAATCGCCTTTTCCTCTCCGACACTTATTTTCCTTGCGTCCTTCGGCTACCAGCCTGAACCTATTAGCTTGCAAACCAACCTCTTCACTTAACTCACGGCGAGCTGCCGATTCAAAGTCCGGTTCGCCATCAATATGACCGGCTGGCGGAGCAAATCCCCAAGGAAACTTCTTTCGCTCGATCAAAAGTAGCTTACCGTTTCTCCTAACGAGAATGCCAACGCTTTTGTGATCGCAATTTTTCATTTGATTTTACCTAGATCGCCATTGATAACTGTCGGCTCAACTGCACGGATTTCGTCAGTATAAAACATTTGCGGGATTGGGTTATATAAGTAAATTTTCTTGCCTAAAACACGGGCGAATCCCAGCTCCATCAAAGCATTACCACCAATATAATTTTCAATTCCATTTTTATCAAGATTCAAAACAAGAATCCCATCAGAATCTTTGATCTTATTATAATAATCCGTGATGAAATCAAAATTAGCCTGCTTTCGCATAACGAAATCACCGCCGTGTTTTTTCTTCAACGCCCTAAACTCATCCAGCGTCAGTTCGCCTTTTCTGATTTTCATTGTGCTCTGGGGGATTTTTACCTCTAGACCTCTCGCCTCAAGCTTATCGGCCACTTCAATAATCTTGTCGCTAAGTTCAATGCTTCCACAAATTACAATTTTCATTTTCTTAATATGCCGTAGTTAGTGTTCAGTGGTTTGGGATACAAAAAAGCAGGTTTAAATTGGGGTGGCATAAGGGATTCGCGCCCTTGCTGACAGCTTCACAGGCTGTAGTGCTAACTGCTACACTAATGCCACCATATTATAAAATATCTTCTTTATAAAAATGTTCTAAAAAATGACAATTTCGACAAAGCCAGACTAAATTTGAAATCTGATTATTCTTTCTATTTCTATCAACGTGATGTGCCGACAAAACCCGTATATCTTTGAATCCGCACTTTACGCAAACCTTAGGAGTCTTTGATCCCATCAATTTTTGCCTGTATAATTGATTGTCGCCCCCTTTCCAGTTTGGATGTTTATCGCCGGAGAAATATTTATTTCGCCACAGTGTCTGACAGGATTTTGAGCAAAAAAACTTTCCACTTTTAGATCTTTTTAAATCTTGAGGCGATCTATAAATTTCTTGTCTACAGATTGCGCACTTACAATCTTTCCCTTTCTTCTGTGCTTTGGCCTGACAACTTTTGGAACAATACTTACAATAGCCCAGCTTAATATGACAAGGTTTAGCATAGAATGTTTTTTTACAGATTCCACAACCTACAATAACCATATAATAATTATGAGTGTTATCTACCTAATTGTCAAAGTAAGGGGGTGTGGTATAAACGTGTACTCCACCATTAAACCCTGCCGGCAGCCAAGTATAACCACCATATCCCGCCAAGTGGGATGATTCGTTTAGATTCTACCCTAAAAAACACTTTCTTTCAAGAATAAATCACTCAGTAGGTTGAAAAAAGTGAATTATTGTTTAAAATGAAGACGATAATTAAATAATGCCCCACACATCTCGATCTCTTGCAATATTCTTAATTTAAGAAATTTGCAAATAGACCTCGATATTGAGGGGCTTCCGGAATTCCTTCCTGCCTTGGAACGGAATTCACGGAGCGAAAGGATTACATGAAGGGATTTAGCAATAACATTGAAAAAGAGACTTTGGCAAATGACAATTTCAGAAAAGTGCTTTATACGGGCAAGCACAGCCAGTTGGTTTTGATGAGCTTGAAGCCAAACGAGGATATCGGTATGGAAGTTCACGAGGAAAATGACCAGTTTTTTCGATTTGAAAAAGGAAGCGGAAAAGTTGTAATTGACGGCAATGAATACGAGGTAAGGGGTGGAAGCGCAATCGTCGTTCCCGCCGGAGCGGAACATAATGTCACGAACGCCTCAGCCGATGAGCCGTTGAAACTTTACACAATCTACTCCCCTGCACACCACCAAGATGGTGTTGTCCACAAAACCAAAGAGGAAGCCAATGCCGATGGGCCAGAGTTTGATGGTAAGACGACAGAGTAATTTAACGCAAAACGTTCTATAATATTATCAAGAGGGATTGAAAAATCCCAGGTTTCAGGGTAGAATATCAAGGATCGGGGCGTGGCTCAATTGGTAGAGTGCCGGCTTTGGGAG
>JBDRAU010000007.1:0-2039 GCA_043823315.1 bacterium | reverse complement strand
TTTAACTGCTGGATCAGCGATTCGCTGGCCTCATCTTTAAAGTTGATAACTATATCTATCTTTCCCTTCAGGTCGGCAATAGCTTGATTTGTAGACAAAAATACCACCAGAAATATCCCAACACAAAGCAAGGCCAGCGTCATAATTAACGTCGTGGTCGCCGAAAGCAAACCGTTTCTGAAAAAATCATTTATTGCTTCTTTAATTATTCTTTTAATTTTTGTCATTTTTCCTCATTTAGCATGAATACCGACCGTGTTGCTGATCGGAAACAACGCGGCCTTCCTTCATCCCCACCACTCTCTTTCTCATCCTATCAACTAACTCCTTATTGTGAGTCGCTAGAACTACACAGGTTCCAAGGCAATTAATTTTTTCAAGTATCATTGCCACCTCATGACCAGCTTCGGGATCAAGGTTGCCCGTTGGCTCATCGGCAATTAAGATTTTGGGATTGTGTACCAAGGATCGCGCGATCGAAACTCTCTGCGCCTCTCCACCCGATAATTGGTTCGGATAAGAGCGACTCTTCGCTTCTAAGTTGACCGCCCGCAAAACCTTGGGAACACGCCTGGCAATTTCTTCATCGCTCACACCCGCAACCTCTAGGGCATAAGACACGTTTTCAAAAACATTTTTACTTGGAAGCAGTTTATAATCCTGAAAAACGGTTCCGATGTTTCTGCGGTAATAAGGAAGGTCTCCGGATGATAATTTTAGCACATTTCGCCCCGCAACTTTAATCTCGCCTCTGTCCGGTTTTTCTTCCCTGATCAGCATTTTTATCAATGTTGACTTTCCAGCTCCCGATGGTCCAACTAAAATCACAAACTCGCGCGGGTATATTTTTAAATTAACATTATCAAGAGCAGTGTTCCTGTCATATTTCTTAACAAGATTTTTAATCTCAATAATCGGTTCTTTTTTTTCTTCTATCTCTTCTCCTTACAATAAAAAGAATTCTTCAATTGCTAATTAGTATTGTATCATCCCCGAGCAGTTTAGAGAACCCTTGGAAAGTGAGACCGTTGAAAAACGCCCTTGTTGTCATCCTGAACTTGATTCAGGATCCATTTCCTTGGTTAACTGGATTCCGGGTCAAGCCCGGAATGACAGAAAAATGTTATTTCGTTGATTTTTTCAACGGTCTTGGAAAGTAGTAACTCTTTACCTGGCAATATCCTTTTATGCGTTCGTAGTCCTCTTTGGTCGTCATGTGAAAGTATTCTCCGTCGGATCTGAATGCATAAAGGTTTGAAGCTTGGTAAATTTTAGATGCGATCTGTCCTGAATTATCACGAAGTTTTTTATCGATTTTTTTAAGAAGCGGCAGATCTTCTTTTTTTATAAAATAATACGGAACACCATATAAATCGGAAAATGGCTCTGGCGGCTTTTCTTCAAATCGCGTTACTTTAGAATCCTTATCAACCAACACGCAAGAACCCGCCTTGATTTGGCTTATATCGCTTTCTTGTCGAATAACGATCGCGGATGAATTTTTGCCTCTTGCAAAACTTATAAAATCGTCAAACTTAAAATCTTTATAAATATAGTCCATCGCCAAAACCAGAAGATTATTTTTTATCTTTGCCCTATCGATTGCAAACAGCAAATCGCCGACCGCTCCGATTCTATTTTCTTTAGACGAAACGCCATCCTTGTAAATATCAAGTTTGAACGACGACTCTTTCTGCCAAGAAACAAACCTATCGAAATAGCGATCATTCGTAATCAAAACTTTTTTTGAAAATCTCAACGAGCTTTTTTGAAGTTGATCTATCAATGGATCTACGAAACGGCCGGACTTAGTTTCAAGCAAATGCTTTGGCTGATTGAGAGTCAGGGGTTCCAGTCGCGTGGCAAATCCCGCCGCCAAAAGTAGAAGATCGATTTCTTTATTTGCCACAGCATTTTTTGTATTTTTTGCCTGATCCGCATGGACATTTTTCATTGCGCCCCACTTTGTTAAGATTCGCCGAACTCGTCACACCGCTTTCCACGGCTCGATTCATTTTTTTTGATGCATCCCGAACCGT
>JBDRAU010000006.1:0-16624 GCA_043823315.1 bacterium | reverse complement strand
CTGACTTTCACTGACAAAGCGGCCACCGAAATGGAGGAGAGGGTTGATAAGCTTGTGCCATACGGTTTTGTTGATACGCAGATTTCCACCTTTCACGCTTTTGGAGATAGGCTTCTTCGCGACTATGCAATTGATCTTGGGTTACCAGCGAACTTCAAAATTCTCTCAACTGCAGAGCAGGCAATTTTTATGCGCGAAAATCTTTACAGCTTCGACTTGAAATATTATCGCCCGATTTCAAATCCGATCTCGCACATTGAGGAATTGATTAAATATTTTTCGCGCCTAAAGGATGAACTGATCTCGTCGGAGGAGTACCTCCACCTCGCTCAAGTTAAAAGTAAAAAGTCCATGCCTACTGGCAGGCAGGTAAAAGTTAAAAGTGGGGAGGAGCGGGAGGAATCCGAAAGACAGCTGGAACTCGCAAAAGCTTATGCGAGATATCAAGAATTAATGATTCAGGAAGGGAATTTAGATTACGGCGATCAGATTTTTCTTGCCTATAAACTACTTAAAGATAACAAAAAAGTACTCAAGGAAGTTCAGGAAAAATTTAAATATATTTTGGTTGATGAATTTCAGGATACCAACTTTGCTCAATACGAACTGGTCAAATTAATATCTAAAACAAACAAAAATATTACCGTGGTAGGGGACGACGACCAATCGATTTACCGTTTCCGCGGTGCATCGATCTCCAACATTCTGTCGTTTAAATCCGATCACCCCTTGTGCCGCGAGATTGTCCTAAATCAGAATTACCGCTCAACCCAGGAAATTCTCGATAGCGCCTACAGGCTAATCCGTCATAACGATCCCGATCGCCTCGAAGTAAAAAACAAAATCAACAAAAAACTTAAGGCCCAGAAGTACGGACCGCTTCCACAACTCTTAAGCAGCGAAACTTTGTCTGACGAGGCAGACTTGGTTGTTAAAAAAATCATAGATTTAAAAAAAGAGAAAAAATTACGAAATAAGGATTTTGCTATTTTAACTCGTGCCAACTCCCACCTTGATCCTTTTATTCAAGCGCTAACCTATAAAAAAATACCTTTTGTTTTTGCGGGAACGTCCTCGCTCTTTTTGCAAAACGAAATCAAAATGATTGTGGCGTTTTTTAAGTGTATTGCGTACGAAGATGACAACCTTTCCTTTTATCACTTGGCGCGAAGTGAGATTTATGATGTTGATGATTCTATATTGTCAATTTATTACGCCAAGACAAAAAGAGAGAATAAGTCATTTTTTGAACTTTTCGAAAACTCGCAGGATAAAGATATCCAGTCTCTTCTTTGGGACATCAAGCATTTTCGCTCCCAGAGCGTCAAGCATACGGCAGGTGAGATTTTATTTGAGTTTCTCAAAGAGAAGAAGATTTTTAAAAAGCTCGTTTCACTTGACTCTGTAGAAGCACAGATAAAAATTACCAATATTGCTAAGTTTTTCGAGCGCATTAGCCAATTCGATAGAACTAGTCACGACAAATCCGTATTAGCATTTTTGGAAAATCTCGAACTCATCATGAGTGTGTCTGACGAAGTTTCTGCGTCAGATATTGACCCCGACCTTGATGCCGTAAACCTGATGACGGCGCATAGCTCTAAAGGTCTTGAGTGGCCGGTGGTGTTCGTTTCAAATATGGTTTCCGAAAGATTTCCCTCCCGAAACCAGCGCGAAGCAATTTCAATTCCGGATGAGCTTATCAAAGAATGTCTGCCAAAAGGGGACTACCATCTCCAAGAAGAGCGCCGGCTTTTTTACGTTGCCTCGACGCGCGCCAAGGATTATTTGTTTTTGAGTTGGGCAGTTGACTATGGGGGCAAGAGGGCAAAAAAATTATCTCCGTTTGTACTGGAACTTTTAGATGACCCGAATATTGCCAAGAGTCGCTATAAGCTAAGTGCGCTTGAGAAAATGAAAAGGTTTGACTTGGTTAAACAATCGGAGCACAGAAAAACAATCAAGAAAAATTCCCTGATGCGGCTTTCGCGTCAACAGATCGACGACTATTTTACTTGTCCAAAAAAATATTATCTCTCAAGTGTTATACGAATTCCGCTTCCAACAAGCTGGCACTTTATGTATGGAACCGCTATTCACGAAGCTGTCGGGCGATATTACGCGCGCAAAATGATTGGTGAAAAACCCGATCTTCAGAGTATGATTTCTGACTTTGAACAATCTTTTATCTCCGAAGGTTTCATCACCCGAGAACAGGAGCAGGAGAGAAAAAGAAAAGGTCTTGAAACTTTGGCAAAATTTTTCAACGAGGACCAGAAGAGCAAATTCGTGCCTGATGCCGTCGAGGAAAGTTTTGAGTTTAGGACTGGAAATGTTTTGGTAAGGGGGCGATACGATCTGGTTGTCAAAAGCGAGGGAGGGGAGGTGCTTGATTTTAAAACTTCCGAAGTTGATTCGCAAAAGGACGCAGACTCTAGAGCGTCCAAGTCAACACAAATGAAAATGTATGCCCTGGCGTGGCAAAGTAAACATAATGTTATTTGCAAAACAACCTTGGTTTTTATCGAGTCAGACCTCAAAGCCACCAAAAAATTTGGCCAAAAGGATCTTAATAAAACCGAGGAGATGATAAAGGAAGTGGCCGAGGGGATTAAACAGGAAGACTTTAAAGCCAAGCCAAATCCTTTCCAGTGCCGCAATTGTCCCTACAAAAACATCTGTCCCGATTCACTGGCTTAAACAGGGGTGATGGGTTAAAATATAAATATGTCACCAGAAGGGGAAGATCTACATATCGACAGAGTTGGGGATATCGAAAAGGCCCGGGAGGAGGCTAGCTTTGTTGATGAGCAAGTTGAAGCCAGAAAGACCGAAACGCCAGAGCAGATTCTTTCCGACGATGAGCTGGCGAGGAGCATTATCGAGGATCAGGAGAGATTGACAGAGTTAAGGGGAAAAATTAACCAAGGTTTTGCTTCCGGAGAGGCGGCACAAGCTGAAAAAAGCGAGTTTTTGGAGCGGCTTAATTCATATCAAAATTCCGTCGAACAAATATCGAGTTATCTCAAAGACAAGCTTACGCAGGTTATGGGAAAAAATCCCGATGAGCTTTTAAAGAAAATGAAAGAGTTTTGCGAAGTCTTTCCCCGTTGTGCCGGAGATTTAACGCAGACACTGCTAGCGGAATATGACAAAGACCCTGACAATTTTAAGTATGGGTGGACGGCACATCAATTGATTTTTGAGATTGCGAGTACTTCTAAGGAATCGCAATTAGCAGTGTTTCAATATTCAAAAAAATTAGCAAAACTCCCATTTCTAAAAAGATTTGACGGAGATTTCAAAAACGCTAGGTTCTGGAAAATGGTTAATTTTTTCGATAAAATCGGTAGCTTAAATGCGAATCAGCTTTCAGAGGAAGAAATTAACTCTCTTGCCAAAATAGTTTTTAATTCCTGTACATACAATAGTGCCGGCGAGGCTGAATTTTTAGCAAATCATCTTTCGCAAATAACAAATCGCTCTTTGCAAAGAGCGATTGAAGCGAAGTTTGTTGATAGAAACCTGCGGGCTACGGACTCCGATTCACTGGTGAGCTCAAGTACACTTTGCAAAATTATCAAGGAGCACGCCAAGAGTCATGGACAGAGGGGTTATGTCGAACGAAGGGTAAAACAGCTCTTCAAGACTCCTCTATCCCTCGTTCACCAAAAAATTGATTTAGCGAGGGAGGTAATAACTAATTTAGGGGATTCATCAGAAATTACACCGCTAGTTATAGATTATTTGTATGAAGTTATCGATCAGACATATCCTGGCGCCAGCCAAGAAGAAGCACCCTATGAGCGCAGCAATCGTGCTGATGCGGTTAGGCATTTGATTCTTCTGGCGAAGGCGCATTCCGAGAATAAAGACATTTTAGCAAGGCTTCAGCATTATGAGCTCGGGACTGGCTGCGATCTCTACTTTGTTGGCTATATAAAGGAGGCAAGGGAGGAGGGGGTGGAGATTCCGCAAAATGTATCCGATTCGGTGATTGCAAATTTCAAGAAGGAGGAGCTTAAGAAGTTCGAGAATGGTTACGGACCCAGCGGCGAGTTCGAGAGGCTTACCAGTCTTGCGACAAATAACGCGGAAGCTTTGCAAATGCTTGATAATTTTCTAGACATTACTCGGAGTTTTTCTAAGGAGGATAGAAAGCGTATCGAGAGCGGAGAGAAAAGCCTGCTAAGCGGGGTGTTCGGCGGTATTCTTCTCGGGGCATCTCGTTTACTTAAAGGATATGAGTGGAGCGGAGAAGAGCTCCTACTCTTTGATCGAAAGGTGGCTGAAATTCTCTCTGTACTTTTCGAAACAAGCCAAACTGATATATACAACCTTTTTCCTTATGACAATCGAGAGGAAGTCCGCGAAGTGTTATCTATGCCTCAAACGCGCGAGGTATTTAATGACAACTTATTGTCTGTCAGCGGTCTAGTAGGAATCGGTCAATCCAAGCTGTTGGAAGGTGTTCTTAAAGAGGATTCCGGTATCGAGGTGGCGTTATCTCAAGTTGACTTCAGCCCGGAATTTAGGAGAGAACTCAAGAAAATTCTCGCTTCTTCGGAGGTTAGAAAAATTTTAGCCGAAGTCAGCGATTGGAACTCATCTTCTGCAGACGACTATCAAAGAAGGATTGTCGGCGTTATCGAACTTATCAAGGATCCCGATAATCAAAGATTAGCCGGTTATTGTCCGCTGGTTTTTGCGAGGTATGTGGAATCAGAGGGTAGATGGTTGGCCCAAATCCAAGCAGCCGCAGAGATTGTGAATCAAGATTATCCGCTGGGTTTTGAGCGATATTTTAGCTCATCCGATTTCTCGTATTTGATCGGTAGCCAGAGTTCCGAATTTCTAAAACTTCTTCCCGCTCGCTACGAAAAAATAAAGGCGAATCCCGCATTGTCTGATTTTCTAAATTCAGAAAAGGTCGCACCTGTTTTGCTAACAAAGATGAGCGCTGATTGGCAACTGACCGAAGAGCAAATTGAAAGATCTGCCACAGAGTTGAACAGACCTCAAGTAAGAAGCTACTTTCTCTCACCAACGTCGTTCGGACTATCGGGCGTTTTTTCTCGGCTCCTAAGCGGTGACAATGTTGGGGGATTGGTCGAGACGTTGCAAGACGAGAGGGTAGAGTTTTTATATAGGTCGTGGCCGGATGACGAGACATCGATAGTTGCAGCTGCTTCTGCCGGCCGGCTAAATCCCGAGCGGATTACCGAAAATGTTAAGAATTTTCTCACTAGTAATAGCTACGAGGCAGCCAAGAAAGGGTTAATTAGACGTTTATTAGCCGGAGGCACTGAAGACATCAACGCTATGACCGCAACTCTAATGGACAGAAGGACAGAGGCGCTGGTGAAATTCAGCGGATATAATGTTGAGAGGGTACTTGAGTCTGTCGCCACCGGCCACTTTGATCCGGAAGATGTTACCAGTAAGGCGCTCTCATATATTGAGGAAACTCACTCGGTATTTAATTATCAGGTAGCGATGTATCTGATTGAAGGAGGCAAAAATGTTGATCAGATCATCGATATTTGCGAAGATCCCAAGATTATTCTGCTTTACGAAAAAATTAATAACCCTGGCTTAATTTTTAAAAGTTTATTCAATCAGGATGTGCCAGTCGAGTCATTAAATTTAGATCTAATTGGCGATGATATTAAATCAGCCGTAGAGTATGCTCGTGAATTTAACAGAGGCGAGTTATCTATTGGGATAGTCATATATTGTTCAGAGGGGCAAAGAGCAGAGAGATTTAAGCAGCTTGTTGATGTGTTCAGTCAGGATATATTGACCCAGAACTATGTCACAACCATTTTGCCAACCTTGAGTTTCTCGCAGCTCGAGAAATATACCAGCGAGGAGGGCCGCAAGTTGATAGAGCGTGCTCTCGAAACTTGTCCTCCGGCAGTTTATTTGATCGAAAACCTATCACTTGAGGAATTTGCCGAAGTTTTGCAAAGCCCATTGGCACAAAATTACGAAACAGAGAGAACCGTCTCTCCGGTACCTCCTACACTAGAAGAGCTGAAGGACGAAGACCGAATCCTCGATCAATTCGAAAGTTATTTTAATATGTTATTTTTCAGGCCGGATGGTGCAAGGCTGGTGCGAAAACTCGACAAGAGTCTTCGCACTCCGCGTCAGCCTGGTGCATCAGATAATTACAATTATTTAATGATGAGCTTATTAGGTCCGGAGCTTAAAGGACAGGCGGAAGAAGCGAGATCACGAATGCCACTTCCAACAAGAGGTGAGCAGCAGTTGGTTCACGCAATTTCTTCTGAATTTCAAGGGGAAAAAAAGGCTGCTAATGATTTTACCGAATATTATCGCCAGGAAGGCTATAATTCTAATTATCTGAGGCATGATCGTGAGGTCGGTACCGAGGCCCAAATGCTGGCGTCAAAGGATGTGTTCGATCGCAGGGGCTTTTCTTTTGTTTTGCACGGAACATCCGAAGCTTCAGAGCAAGCAATCTCTGGCGGGATGGCTGGCGGGAGAATGATGGAGAACTATGGTTCCCCGGGATTCTTTACGGTCTTCGACTTGGGGCAGTCGTATATGCAGTTGAGAGGAGGGGGCGCAATAGTCTTACTTCGAGATGATTTGAGAAATTCATATGTCAACCTAGAGATGTCAGACTGGCAGGGTGAGTGGGGGGTGTCGCGGCTCTCCAGTGCTGAGCAAGGCAAAACCTCAACTTTGGTTCGTGCCATTCCGCGGAGTTGTATTGCGTTGGAGTCGACTCCCGAAAACGCTGAGAATGAGATAACCGGATTGATGCTTAAAGAGCATGAAGAAAAGCAAACCGGTGTTAGAACTAGGGCTTTCGAGGAAGTGAAGAAACGGTTAAAGGCAAGTGGCGACTTCGAGCGAGTTCACCAAACATTCCTGTCTCTTTATGAACAAATGCGACAGTCTGATATTCCGGAGTCGGAAATTTTAAGAACTGTTGATATCTATATGTCATCGTTTTTGGTTGGGCGACTTTATCAGGACGGTAAGTCCGATAAACTACAGAAAGTTATCGAAAAAATTGCTTCAGATGATTCCGGAAGACGAATCGATCCTTACATATTTATTAGTTATATTGCCCATTACGACGATGTTCAAACGGTCTCACCATACAGCAATTCCCAGTGGTACGAAAAACCCATTCATGGGTCGTTGCTTGATAACTTAGACCCTAACGCTTCGGCGGAGGAACTCGAGAAACAACTGCAGCGTTACATCCTAGTTGACCAACAGGCAACATTAGAGCAAAAGGGCTGGAAGCCGCTTTTTGCCCATAATCGCTATTTAGAAGAGCATGGTTTCCCCCCGAGCCTGCGGTTTATTCCAGAGAACATGGCCTATATTCTAATCGGCCAAAAAAACGGTGAAGATATTCGAGTAGCTAGAGCTAACTCCGAAAATGTTTTGTGGAATATCGGTGAGGTCAGAAGGAAAATTGCCGAAGTTGCGATCGACTATGCGATCAAATGGGCGTCACAAGAAGCGGTCAAAAATGAAGGAAGGGTTCCGGATCGATCTGCTTACTGTATATCGATGACATCTTCCACTTCACGCAATGAAGCGGTGTTTGCTTCAGACTATGATTTATTGCTCTTGGTCGATGATCAGAAAACCCAAGCTGATCACAGCGTTTTCTTTAATCTGCTGAAGAACGCTTTGTTTTCGAGATTCGACGAGCTCGGATATAATATAGACGCCGGCGGTATGCACACCACCGGTTTTGATGTTTGCTTGGATGAGCTAGACGAAGAGACGAGCGACTCTCAGGGTCGATTCTCGCAAAGGGTTGAAATTACTTCAATGCTTGACCTCAAGGCAGTCAAGGAAGAAGATAAACCCTTGGTAGATCGATTTATCGCCAGGGCACTTGAGAAGATGAAGACGGAGAATGAAGCGCTCACTAAATATGTTGTCTTTAGCGGAGTCGATAAATTTAGAAAATTCTTCCTAGAGGGGTCCTCACAGGTAATGGCGGGTGATCCGGCGCGTGACATCAAGGTTATGTTCACCCGAATTCTTAATTTTGAAGCTTACCATCTGATGCTAAGGCATATTGATAAAGTTCTGGCCTCCGGAGAGCAACCACCTGCATCGACAACAGACAGACTTAAGTTTCTAGAAGAAGCCGGAGTATTCTCAGGTGGAGAGTTTATTCAAGCAGAGGATAGAATAAAAGCACTCATTCCCGAATACTCCAACATGACACTTTCGGAGATGCTTGTCGTCGCTCATCAGGACTTTCTGACGTGGCGGCTTAGGTCAAACGTTATTTATGATTCGGCCCACAACCAAGGGATTGATCCGATGAGTTTTACGAACGTAGAACGCGAAAGGTTCAACAAGCATATAACCGTTATTCGAGAATATTTGCGAAGCATGTCGCAAAGAGTTCAGGGTGAAGTCAGGCTTTACGAAGCGCCTTACGTTGTGAGTTAAATTTGCTATAATAGAATTGTAAAAATAATTATCCTCCTAAGCCAATGCTGCGGAGGATGAAAAAGAGGGGATTATGAACTATAAGAAGTGGTTATTCATTGCAGGGGTTTTGGTGGCAATTTTGTTGGCATTTTTCGAGCTTAGTTACAGCGCGATCTTGCTAGTTATTTTGGGGCTGGTAGTCGGGTTTCTTAATATCAACGAAAAAGAAGCGGAAAAGTTCTTGGTCGCTACGACGGCACTCTTGATTATCGGCACAGCCAGTTTCTCGGTAATTTTGCTTAATGGAGCTGATTTTGCCGGAACGATTCAGATGGTCTTAAATAACTTCGTTTCTTTTGTCGCTTCAGCGGCGTTTGTAGTTGCTCTTAAGACGATAGTCGGCATCAGCGAAAAATAAACCATGAAATTATCAGATAACGCCAAGGTAGCTTGGCTCGTAGTGCTTGTTTCGGTTATGGTCGCATTCGTTTTTGTTGTCTATCTTCTCCCCAGGGACGTATTCGACAAGTCGAAAATCTATACCGAAACGCAGGGAAACTTTACCTTTGTAGTTCCCGAAAGCTTCGGTTTGCAGAGAGAGCAAATTACTGAAAATGAGGTTTACATTAAGGTGGTAGCGCCAAATGATACTGCCCTTGCAAATCCAGGACTTGCAAACGTGATAGTCTATAAAAAAGGATTTGACGGAGCGCTTGACGAACAAGCAGAAGCGTTTTTGGGAGTTAATAAGAGCCAACTCTTCAAATTCAATTCGGGAGAAAACGGCTACTCGTACCTTCTCCAGAGTGGTCAGGAATCATCACTCTACTATTTCTTTGACAGAGACGATAGCGTCGTTGTCTTCAAGTATAACAAGAGTTACTTTGATAAATCGAACCCGATGATGTTGATTGACAACTCTCTTTATGCCAATACATTCTTACGAACCCTAAACACTCTTAAGTTTAATTAAAGGAAGTTCTCGACTGACTCGAACAATAATGAGTTTTAAAGGAGACATTGCTTAGCTCGAACTATAATGGTTTTTTTGAATGGCTATTCTTTGAGTATTCTTCGAGCGAAACACAGTGAAGTCGAGAAGCTGGCAGTTCGTGTTTTGTTTGGTGTATTTTAAAAAATCCTATATACTGTATTCTGTATTCTAGATTTAAAACTTATGAACAAAGAATTATTAACGACACTTTTGGTGGTAATAGGCGCTTTGGTTTTGCTCTCGGCAGTAATTGTTTTTTTCTTGAGAAAGATGGTCAAAGATCTGAAGGAAGATTCTAATGATGACAAATCGCTTCAGATGCTTAATCAAAATATGCAGAACCTCCAGAGTAGTTTTCAAAATAAGTTAGATAGAACCAATCAAGTAATTGGCGAGCGGCTTGATAATGCTGCCAGAGTAATCGGAGCAGTTAACAGGGAGCTTGGACAGATGTCGCAAATTGGGCAAAATCTACAAAGCTTTCAGGAATTTTTGAAATCCCCGAAGATGCGTGGAGGACTTGGCGAGCAGGGCCTAAAAGACATGCTAGCCCAAACCTTCCCAAATGAGCTTTATAAAATGCAGCACAAATTCAAAAACGGACAAACAGTTGATGCGGCAATTAAAATCGAAGCTGGAATTGTGCCGGTTGATGCCAAGTTTCCACTTGAAAATTTCAACAGGATTTTGAATGCCAAAAGCGATCAAGAGAGAACGGATGCGCGCAGAAAGTTCAGGTCAGATTTTAGAGTGCATGTGAATGCTATAAGTAAAAAATATATTTTGTCCGATGAAGGAACGGTGGATTTTGCAATGATGTATTTGCCAAGCGAGACACTTTTTTATGAGCTGATCTCCAACGAACAGGACCTCCATGATTACGCGGTAAAGGCCAAGGTAATCCCGACCAGCCCCAATACGTTCTTCTATTATCTTCGTACGATTATGCTAGGCCTTCAGGGCAAAAGAATTTCCGAAATGTCAAAGCAGATAATGGGAACTTTGAAAATTATCCAATCTGAGACGAGAAAATTTGGAGATAATCTGGGTGTGCTAAATCGTCATGTAACCAATGCCAAATCCACAATGGAGCGCGTCGACTCGGACTTCTCCCGGCTTTCGGGTAAAATCGAACAGGTCAGTTTACTCGAGAGCGAACAAAAAGAGCTTTTGGAAGAGACTACTGATTCAGAACTGCCCCAATAGATGATCCCTTATCTCGATCCAATTTCCTCTAAAGATTTTTTTATTCTTGTCTAGGTCTTGATTATATGGTGCGTTGAAGCAAATCGTCTGAGTACTTATCTTTTGTTTGGCAAGATCCAAGAGTTCATGCGGATTATCTTCAATCAAGGCAAAGGCGTTTAGTCGTTTGCAGACCTCAAGTTTTGTTTCAGGTGAATTGTTACCGTGGCGATTGTGATCGGTTCTGGCAAAAATAATATCTAAATTTTTGAAATATTTCTTTGCCCAAACTTTTGTTGCAGATTCATGTTGCGGTTTGCGCGCAGTCAAAATGATAACTTTAAACTTTTTCTGAAGTTGGCCTATTGCCTCTATAGCATCTCGAGCCGGATCGACGCTCTCATATGAAAATGTTTTTTCTATCCTATTTAGGGCCTCATCGATTTCTTCAGGTTTAGTTTCCCACACTTCATGCAAATGATAACTAAAGCAGTCTTCAAACTTTTTATCTTTTCCTAGTTCTTTGTTTAGTGCCGAAAAAAGGCAGAGCTGGTCTGTTAATACTCCGTCGCAATCAACTAGTAATATCGGCATTTTCTTTTTCATACCCTTGAAAAATACCAAGAAAACAGGTAAAGTTCAACGGATCAGTTTATAATCAAATTATGGATATTAACCCCCACACCAACTGTTCTGATAAAAAGAATGTTTTAAGCAGTGATGGTTTTGGTGTGGGGGTGAAGGTTTTACATGAATCAAAATCCTACTTGGTAATCTCAAAACCGATAGGGATTGCTGTTCACCCCGGCGCCGACCGGAATTCTTTTACTATTCGCGATTGGCTTATGCAAAAGTATCCGGGAATTGAAAAGTTGGCGTGGCACTCACAGGATCGTGTTGGCATAGTTCATCGGCTTGACAAAGATACATCCGGAATAATGATATTGGCCAAGACTCCGGAGGCTCTTGATTTCTTTCAGGATCAATTTCGTGAGCGAAAAGTTGAAAAATATTATAAAACTTTGGTCTTTGGCAAACTCCCGCAGGAACACGGATTTATTGATGCTTTTCTCTCAAGAGACTACAAAAATCGTAAAAAACAAAAGGCCGAATCGATTGATTTTGAACTTGATTGGCGTGAGCGCAAAAATTCAGCTACTGAATATTGGGTGGAGAAACATTATACTTTGAAAAAACAATCATTGTCGTTGTTGCTAGTCAGAATTTATACTGGCAGAAAACATCAAATCAGGGTTCATATGAAGTTCAAAGGATGTCCTGTGATTGGAGACGAAACATATTTCATCAAGCCTTCAAAAAGAGTTTCAAAAGAGCTGGGGATTAACCGTCAATTTTTGCATTCGGTTAAACTTAAAATCAAGGATTTTGATACTAAGAAATTTATCGAGTTTATCGACGAGCTCCCCGCGGATTTAGAAGAAATATTAAAGAAGATCGATGCGAAAAAATTAAAATAGGAAACTATATAAATTGTACCGATCGTCACAATTTATATAATTTAATCTTAATGAATAATCGTACGTTTTGGTTTAAGAAAGTAGACAGGCCAATCGTGGGGCTGGCGCCAATGCATCAGGTTTCAAGAAGTGATCTGCGACAGGAGGCGCGCAGGGCTGGTGCTGATGTGGTCTTTTCCGAAATGATAGCAAGTGAAGCAATTATAAGGCGAATTCCCCAAGCACTAGAGATGATGAAATTTGATAAGTCCGAACGCCCGATAATTATTCAAATATTTGGAAACAATCCATCCGTTGTGACCAAAGCGGCCAAGATAATCGAAACTGAATTCAAACCAGACGGAATCGATATCAACTTTGGATGTCCTGTTCAAAAAGCTCAAAAACAAGGATTTGGCGCTTGCCAGCTACAGGATCCCCATAAATGCGAAGAAATAATCAAAGAAGTTAAAAGTATCTTAATTAGTACTCCGTTAAGCTGCAAAATAAGGATTCCTGATAAAGACTTTAGCTGGACTCTGGGATTTATTTTAAGCGTCGTAAAA
The DNA here is from genome assembly GCA_043823315.1 of bacterium. Classification (GTDB taxonomy): domain Bacteria; phylum Patescibacteriota; class UBA1384; order UBA1384; family DTJR01; genus JBDRAU01. The sequence continues at coordinate 3,977 of JBDRAU010000006.1, read as the reverse complement.
GCGGGGATTGACATGGTCTCAATTCACGGACGACTCCCTGCTCAAAAATATCGAGGCGAAGCGGATTGGACTCATGCCTATGAAGTAAAAAAATCCTTTCCTGAATTATTAGTACTAGGAAGCGGAGATATCAAATCGGTAGAAGATTTCAAGAATAAACTTGGCAATCTTGACGGAGTTTTGATTGGACGATGGGCAAAGAATCATATTGAAATTTTTTCTAAAATAAAAGAGGTCGTCTCGCAGACGGCCTCTTGAAGAAGCGGGTTAGTCCTTGATGATCAGGCGCACTGCGGTGCGCCTATCAAGCAAAGCAAACTTGATGGTGCCTTCTCCTTTGGTTATAGCGCTGACCTCGAGGGTGAGCGATGAACGCTTAGCCAAGCGGATCTGTTTGAACTTGACGTTGATGCTCTTGGATTCGGTTGACCAGATCGGCTCCTCGAGATTACCGCCATCCTGCCACTCGAAGTGAACTAACACATGCGTTCCTTCGCTTAGGCAGTAGGTGAAGCGGTCGATACTCGTCATCACACCGTTCAGAACCCCGACTGATACTGTGATTGACAAGTCATGTTCCGCGTCAGACATTCCCGCGCTGTGAAAAGACAGGAAAAACAGAATCGCTGCTACGACGGTTAGCTTCTTCATCAAACACTCTCCTGTCAAGAATGTACCTGCAACGGATAGATAGGATTATAGGCAAAACCCTGTTGAAAATCAAGGGTTATTCTTCTTTAGAAATCGCTTCAACAGGGCAGCTGTCGATAACTTCATCGAGATCGCATTTACTTTTGCTTTTCTCGCACTCTGTATTTTTTACGGAACTTTTACCATCTTTCATTTCAAAGCATTCCGGACACAAATTTGAGCACGTCATGCATCCAATACATTTTTCTGCGTCAACTATTATTTTCATAATCTAATTTAAGCAGATATTATAATTGACAGCAAACACTCCCGTGGTATCTTATAGAAAACCCCGTTAGAGACGAACGACAAACCCGATAGCTAATACATGGTTCGGGTGTAAGTCGGCAATCTCTACTAACGGGGTAAAGTAAAAAAGGAGAATATGAAAAAGCTTTTAGTGTTTCTGGCAATTATAATTCTTCCATCGTTCGCGTTCGCAGCGGATATCTCGACGGGGGAACTCATTACCGTAGAAAAAGAACAGAGGAATCCGATAATTTTCGCAAGCGATGTTAAGGTAAAATCCGACATAAGTGGAGATCTAACCTCTTTTTCATCAACTGCAAGAATAGAAAATAAAATTGATGGCAGCGCCTATGTCTTTGCCGGCCGGGCTAACATCAGTTCCCCGGAAATAGCAAATCGCTTGGTTGTTTTTGGCGGCGAAGTTGATGTCTCGGGAAATATAAAAGGGGACTTGATAGTTTTTGGTGGAACGGTAAATATTGACAGTTCCTCGATTGTTGATGGTGATATCTTCGCATACGGCGGAAACGTCTATATTAACGGGCGAACTTCTGGCAGCCTTAGAGCCGGTGGAGGTAAAGTAATGCTCGAGGGAGCTGTTATTGAAAAAGATGCTCAAATAAAATCTGATCAAATCTTGATTTCGGAAAACTCTTTAGTTAAAGGGAAGCTATCATACTGGTCAGCCAAGGAAGGCAATTTCCCTGAAGGTGTTATCAAGGGTGCGGTTGAATTTAACAAGATTAAAAAGGAATCGTTTTCTAGAGGCTATTCTGTGATATCATCTCTTGTTATGGCTGCTTTTTTGGCTCTCGCGGTACTGTTTCTGTTTGGTAAGAGACTCGAAGGAATTGTCACGCTCGCATATGAAAAATTTGGTACCACTCTTCTTGCGGGTTTCTTGGTTGCCATAGTTTTGCCGCTAGCCCTAATAATTCTATTGATTTCATATGTCGGTATAACTTTTGCTCTGGCAATTTTGTTTGTCTATATCGCCGCATGGTTTTTTGCCTATGCGTATGGTGCGATCTTAACAGGTTCTGCGATTATCAGATGGCTCTCCAAGTCCAAAACAATGAAGGTTGACTGGTCAGCGGCGATAATCGGAGTTCTGGCGCTGGTGCTGGTTGGCTATATTCCGATTGTTGGAGGGATTGTCAGCTTTCTGGTTATGTTGACGGGAATGGGTATGGTGTATTCTCAATTAAAGGAACTTCGCTCCAGCAAATAATGCTCAAACTTAAGTGTCACGCTAATAAGATTGGCGAGTTCAGTGAGATCGACAAAATAATTCTGATTCCCAAAAAAATCTCAGACGAATTCGAAGTTGGGGAAGATGAATATTCTTTGGATGGGCAAAAGATGCGATTGAGAGTTTATGATATTCCGTGTAATTGTTCTCAAAAGATGCACACTCATAGGATCATAGACTTAAGAGAGGCTTGGGAAAAATTGAATCTTTCTGATGGCCAGGAAGTGGAGATCGGGAGATGACGAAGAAACCGGGTTGTAGAAATTGTTAAATTTACACAACCCGGCTCACCGGGTAGTATAAATTGTGTTAGAAGTGATTTTTATTTAGCACAAAAATGTAAACTTTAGGATTTGGTCATGAGCAAAGAAAAAAGAGATAAAATTTTCACTACTCGGAAGGTTTCAATGGTAGTCTATAGAACCAATCAGGGTAAAATAGAATTTTTTGTAGGTCAAAGACCAAACGGTGGAATTTGGCAGTATCCGACTGGAACTTGCGAGAAAGGTGAGAGCTATGAACAAACAGCTAAACGCGAAGTTGTGGAGGAGCTAGGCCAAGTTAAAATTAAAATTTTTTTCACCCTTGATAAGTATTTGCGGTTTAAAACAAAGAACGATTCGTACGTAGAGAAGGTCTTCGCTATAGAGATAGAAGCCGAGAAGAAAGTAGAAGATAAAGAGTTCGAAAAGTTTAAATGGTTGGACGAGAGAAAGGTTTTAAGAATTCTTCATTACGATAATCACAAAAAAATGATTAAAATTGCCTCTGATCGCATACAAAAAAAACAGTATCCCAAAATATTTATTTTTTGCGGGCCGGGGGGAGGCGGTAAAGACAGTGTGATAGACCTTATTCAGGAAGAATTTGATTTTACAAGGCCGAAGACGTATGTTACTAGACCGCTAAGACGGGATGGCAAGGAGTGGAGAATTCATGTCAGCGAAAAGAAATTCAAAGAGCTCGAAAAAAGCGGGGCTTTTATCGAATCGAACTTCTTTGGCGGTTATTGGTATGCAACGCCAAAGCAAAAAATCGAGGAGGCTCTCAATAATGGAAAAAATCTTTTAATCGATATTGACATTAACGGGCTACTGTCGTTTAAGAAGATTTACTCTCAGGTCGTCTCGATTTTTGTCTGGACCCAAATGAGCGATCTTGAGAGGAGATTAAGATCTCGCGGCTGTCATAGCGATGAATATATAGAGAAACGGATGAAGATTGCTGCCGAGGAAGTGGCAAAGAAGAGTTTGTGTAATTATGTTGTCGAAAATAAAGACGGCAAACTAAACGAAACCGTCAAGCTTGTCAGAAACATTTTAAAAAAAGAAATCTCCGAATAGGGAAGTTTGAAAAAAGAGAAATCTATGGTAAGGTTTTTGGTGCAATTAAAAAAGGTATTTATGAAAAATCCACAAATGGTATTTTTGATCATTATCATTGCTGTCGGGTTAGTGTTTGGGGGGTATTTACTCAATCCGGGAGCAACCGATACCACTAATCCCGTTGCAGATGAGACTCCGGCAGCTATCTCCGATCCTGCCCTGATTAACAATGATCAGGCTCCACTAATTGGAAGTGCCGATGCAAAAGTTAAGTTAGTAGTTTTTTCAGATTATCTTTGTTCGTACTGCAAGAGCGCCCATGAAGTTATGGATGGCATCCTTAAAGACAATCCCGATGTGAGTTTGCAAGCAAGAAGCTTTATTCTCCAAGAGGATTCGAGGATTTTTGCACAAGCTGCCGAAGCGGCCAACAAACAGGGAAAATTTGCCGAGATGAATAA
>JBDRAU010000005.1:0-4111 GCA_043823315.1 bacterium | reverse complement strand
GCGCCTCGTCCGCTCCCTTCGGTCGCGGGAGCAAAACCCAAAAATTTTCCTTACCTTTCTTGTTTTCCTCGGCGGGGGGTGTGGGGGGAGCCGACAAAAAATGGAAAGGAAATTTTTGGGTTTGCTTCGCCGCTTCAGTCTCCGAAAAGAGCACTATTAGTTTATCACTTTTGGTTGCTCTTTTCTCCGTCCTTGCGGCGAGACGAGGCGCTTCCTCTCCGTGTTTAGTGATAACTCTAAAGTTCATGGCTTCGTTCACTGGTCGTGGTAACTCAAAGAATATGGATTGTGCTAAGGCACAAACAAATCTGTATGTGCTTGCCCCGCCCACCCCGTGCGCGCACAAATCCCCGCCGTTTTTAGGAAACATTATAAAACGGCGGGGATTGCTCCCTTCGAACTGGATCAATCTTCTTTGGCTACCAACCGAACGATTCCAGCAGAACCATCAACCTCAACCAATGTTCCGTCTTTCCAAAGGCTCGTAGCGCTTTCTATTCCTGCTACGCAGGGTAAACCATATTCACGCGCAACTAGTGCTCCGTGTTGTAGCGACCCACCTACTTCAAGTATAACGGCGGCTGCGTTCACGAATAACGGAGTCCAACCCGGGTTTGTGGATCGCGCGACCAGTATTTCGCCTTTATTGAGAGTTTTTTCGTTGAGCGAGTGCAGAACCTTGATTCGTCCTCGTACGACGCCTGCCGATATGGGAGTCCCCGCGACCTCTCCTTCGCGAATCGGTGGTGTTGGCGGACGCAAGATATGTCCGCGCGAATCTATCATTGTTGGAAGCTGTGGAACTTTGATGAGACGGTTAATGAATACTTTGTTATTTTTGGCTTGCCTAATGAGGTCAAAGGGCTTGTCAGCCTTTGCTTTATCGATGTTCTCTAGCGTCAGGTCAAATATTTGTTCAAGTGATTCAAGCCTGCCTTCGGCAAGAAAGTCCTTCGCGTCTCGTAAGATTCTTTCTCTAAGAACATACGTAACAAGGGTAAGATAATATTTGTGCGTTTCTCTGTATCCTGCAAATGTCTCAAAGATTGCATGGTGTAGCTGAAAATTCTTTGCTTGTCTGCCGCTTTTTCCCCAAATCTTTTCTAAGAGAGCAGTATACGCATTTTGATTTTCATTCTGCTTTCGTTTAAATTTCTCCTCGGGATTATCGTCCACATTTGTGTTTCGCATGGATAACAGCAAATTAAGTAACAACGCAGGGTCGTCACGATACCTCGGCGCGGCAACATCAATTTCGACGGGGCCCCGGTGCCCATATACGCGAAGAAAATCTTTCCATGCTGAGAGAAATGATTCTGGTAGATTGTTTCGTTCGATTCCATTTTCAAGTGTTATTAAATCAAGGCCTTTCGGCAATAGTTTGGAAACGCGATACAGTGCGAATCCCATCTCGATTGTTACGTTGTTTGGCAACGCCACATCAAACGAAACGAACGCATCTTCTAAATCTTTTCCTGCGATTTTTTTCATCTTTCCCAAAGCGGAATTTCCTAGGATAAATAGTGGTATCGTATTAAAAAGAACATTGTCCACAAAGGACTGCGTTAGCTTATTCGCCAGCTTCACCAAAGAAGTTTCCTTCTCTGCCACAGTGTGTACGGTTTCTATGAATAGCTCTAATTTTTTCTGGGTATCGAGATGTGTACGTTCAGGATTCAATCTCGCCTTATACACATGCAGTGCTATTCTTGGCAATTTTGTAAGCATCCCAAATGGTAGCAACTGCAATTTGTACGTGCGAGACACATATTCTTTTTCATCCATGGCTTGAATAGTTTTTGCAACGAGAGAATCAATGTTCGACATAAATCGCGCAACTTTATTTTTATTGAAAAGTCTTAAAACATTGGAAAGGTTTAAATACACCCGACCATTCTCGACCCATGGAATTGCCGTGGCGATGTTTCGAGTTATGTCTCTCCAAAAGATTATCTTCCCTACGATCGTAAAAAAAGTTTGGAAGAAAGAAGTTCCGACTACCGACGTGGGCTGTTCAATTCCTTGGGTACTTATCGTAAAATCAATATAGAGTCGTTTACTCTCACCGGGCTGAGTTGTCATCACGCTCGAGAGCGGTACATACACAGAAATGGGACGGGCCTGCAGTAAATAAAGTTTACCTTGTGAATACGCCCACTCGATGTCCATTGGCTTCTTATATAGCTTCTCGACTTTTTTAATTAATTCCACTAGCTCAATGATTTGAGCGTCCGAGAGCGTAAGTTCAGTACTACGATAGCTGGACTTTTCTTGTGTACCGCCTGACTGTAGAAGCCATATCGATGTCTCCTTTTTACCGAGTGTTCGGTCTTTGATTTTCAACGAAATCTTATCTACGATAAAGGTGTCGGGAGTCGCCGTTCCCGCAACGACTGTTTCTCCGAGTCCCCAGTTGCTGTTGAAAACCGCATCGTCGTAATTATTGGTAACGGGATTAAGCGAGAATCCTACTCCTGCAATATCGCTCCCGATTTGTTGCTGGACCACTACTGCGATTTTTGGGTCTTTTATATCAAAGCCATTCTGGCGCTTGTACACAGCGACTCGATAATCAAGGCATGAAGCGAAGGCTCTTTTGATTGCGTTCTCCATATTTTTAGACGTCACGCCTAATACAGTTTCATATCCGCCAGCAAAAGATGATCCTTCCAAGTCTTCTTCAGGAGACGAGGAGCGAACCGCGAATAAGACTTCTTTGCCGTAGTGCTCCAAGTTTTTAGATAATTCCTGTTGTTGCTCATTTGCGAATACGAATTGCGCCACTTCGCTCTTGAGTGCTGTAGAAGCATTTTCCAGTTCGTCTTCTTTTGCGTTAAGAAAATGATCCCATATCTTGGTCGATTTTAATTGTGTGAACCATGACTTGAAAAAAGCGACTGTCAGGATAAAACCGGGTGGGACGGGCAAGCCTTGCTGACTTCCGGCCATGAGAGATAGTCCCTTGCCTCCAACCTCGGAGAGAGTTGCTTTGTCTTGGCTTGGAAATAAATAAACTGTTCTGTCTTTCATATATGTATTAATTATGGCTCAATTTGTTTGGCTGGGCATAAACTATATGATAAATAAGCTGTCACAAGTGCAACTACGACACTTACCCAGCCTGGAATTAATTGACCGGCTATCACCACTTCCCATCCAAAAACAAGCCGCAATGTGTGAGCGACACTGATGAAACCGCAAATGACAGAAGCAACACGAGGCGCATGTTTGCGAGAAATGGCGTCAAATTTTCGCGCCCTCTCAGGGCCGATTAGTTTCCGTAAGATATAAAACATAAGAAGTTCTTTAATTGCCATATTATTATTTTAACAATTTATCTACACTCACGCCGAGCGCCTGCGCCAACCGTTCTAATTGTTGAATGGTGATATTTTTCTTGCCGTTTTCAATCGCACTCATATATCCTCTGTCCATATCAAGCGCACGGCAAATGTCGCCCTGCGACATTCCCTTACGAGTGCGTATCTTCTTTATGTTCTCTCCCAATTTCTGACTTATCAACATAATTATAGCATAATAGATATTACATTTCCAAACAATCTTGAACTATAGTACAATATAGGTATGACTACGGCGAAGCAAACCCAAAAATTTCCTTTCCATTTTTTGTCGGCTCCCCCCACACCCCCCGCCGAGGAAAACAAGAAAGGTAAGGAAAATTTTTGGGTTTTGCTCCCGCGACCGAAGGGAGCGGACGAGGCGCGCAACTTGAATCACCACGCAATCCGAGCATACAATTTTGGTCAAAGCCACCACGCGCGCGGAGCGTGCGACATCATTTGTTTTGGAAATAGGTTCTAACTTGGTATAATAAACGCACCAGAATAGAACTCAAAGGTTTTGAAGAAGCCAAAAGGTGGGACGCGCGAAGCGCGTCCCACTGATTTCCCCCCATTTTTCCAAACGAATTCAGAATTTTTGGCGCGCTTGCGCGCACTAATTTATTTTGGAGGAGGAGGTTCGAAATCAGAAGCAATTTTGACTCATAGTATTTGCTTTGATACAAAAAGAATTTTTGCTATACTACATTTGCCCCCACCGAAGATTGCTTATTTTAATGACCATCTTTGGTTCCACTTTGAGCAATCTT
>JBDRAU010000004.1:0-17710 GCA_043823315.1 bacterium | reverse complement strand
CAGTCAGGCATACGTTTGTTACAAATTTCTAAGCGACGTAGTTCTCGATCCAGCCCCAAAGGGGAGCCTTCGGCTCGATCGAGACTACTCATGCTCGGCTTTTTGCGCCTTCGGGAACCATGCCAAAAAGCCTGCGCAACGCGCTTAGAAATTGCAACTTCACTGAAATATAAAAAACATAGTAGACCTGCGAAGTCTCGAAAAAAGAAAAGCTTCGCGTAGAGTTCAAAAGCCTGCGCAACCTGCCTGCCTGCCGGCAGGCGCGCTTAGAAATTGCAACTTCACTGAAATATAAAAAACATAGTAGACCTGCGAAGTCTCGAAAAAAAGAAAAGTTTCACAGAACTATGATAAAACTAGAAAACTATATATTTCCCCGTCAGGGATTTTTTATTTTGAGCGATCTTTTCGGGAGTTCCTTCAGCAATAATCTTTCCGCCCTTTAGTCCTCCGCCGGGCCCCATGTCAATTACCCAATCGGCATTTTTTATAACGTCAAGATTGTGTTCAATGATTAGAACCGTATTTCCTCTGTCAACCAGTTCTTGCAGGATCTGCAAAAGTTTTTTGATATCTTCAAAGTGAAGTCCGGTGGTCGGCTCATCTAGAATATAAATTGTTTTACCTGTTGATGGACGCGAAAGCTCCGAAGCCAGCTTTATCCTCTGGGCTTCTCCTCCTGATAATGTCGTTGCGCTTTGCCCTAGCGGCAAATATCCAAGACCGACTTTTTCCAAAATTGACAGTTTCGCTATAAGCTCTTCACTATCAACAAAGAAACTTCTGGCTTCTTCGACGCTTGATTTCAGAACATCAGCGATCGTTTTGCCTCTGTATCTAATTTCCAGAGTTTCCTTATTATACCGCTGTCCGCGGCACTCTTCGCATGGCACATATATATCCGGCATAAAAAACATCTCGACTTTTATCATGCCGTCGCCGCGACATACTTCGCAACGTCCGCCCTTTAAGTTAAAGCTAAACTGGCTGGCATTAAATCCTTTGAGACGGGCCTCTTGCGTATCGGCAAATAACTCCCTGATCGGAGTAAACATACCGGTGTAGGTAGCCAGGTTCGAGCGCGGAGTTCTGCCAATCGCCGTTTGATCGATTTTAATTACCTTATCTAGATTATTAACACCCTTCATCTCTTTGTATGAGCCCGGCTCGTCTTCGCTTCGATGATATTCGCGCGATAAAGCTTTGGCCAAGACGTCATAAACCAAGGATGACTTTCCGCTTCCCGAAACTCCGCAAACAGCGATAAAGAGAGCCAAAGGCAATTTCACGTCTAGGTCGACTAAATTATTATGATTGATCCCTTTAATTACGATTTCCCCGCTTGGCTTTCGACGCACTTTTGGGTAAGAAATTTTTGTTTTTCCGGATAAGTATTTTCCGGTGATAGATTTAGAGTTCTTTTTAATCTCATCGGGCGTACCTGACGCAACCAGCTCCCCTCCATTTTTACCCGCTCCCGGGCCGATGTCGAAAATAAAATCAGCCGCTTCCAGCACAGACCGGTCATGTTCAACTATCAAAACGGTGTTTCCTTCTTCCTTTAACTTGTTGAACGAATTTATGATTTTTTGCGTATCAGCGCTGTGAAGTCCAATCGTTGGTTCATCGAGAACATACAGCACGCCGCTTAGGAAACTATCAAACTGAACACCAAGCCTGATCCTTTGGGCCTCTCCGCCGGACAAACTCTCCGAACTTCGGGAAAGGGTTAGATATTCAAGCCCAACTAAAACTAGATTGTTTAATCGTCTTTTTAACTCTAAAATAAGTTGTTCCGAGCCCTTTGGCAGATCTTTAATCGATGAAAAGTAATTGTGAAGTTCGCGCACTTCTACACGAGATAATTCCGCAATATTCTTATCGAAAAAGTAAACTGACAATGCAAGTTCGTTTAATCTCTGCCCCTGACATCTGTCGCAAACGCGCTCGTGCATGTACTGTTCAATTTCAACCCGTAAATATTCCGAATCGGTTTCTAGATATTTCTTCTCCAAATTTGGGATCACCCCTTCAAAATCTTCATGGCCGTATAGAATTGCTCGCAATGCTTCATCGGACAGGCTGTCAATCGGCACATCGAGTCTAAAGCTGACTTTTTTGCCAAGTTCAACGAGCGATTTGGTAAACCAGCCATTTTGCCCTGCTAATCTCGACCATGGACGAATCGCGCCCTCGTCGAGAGTCAACCTAGTATTAGGAATCACCAGTTCCGGCTGAACTTCTTTAACTACTCCCAAGCCCTGACAGCGCCGGCAGGCGCCATAGGGACTATTAAAGGAAAATAGTCTCGGCTGCAAACTCGGGAAAAATATCTGGCAATTATGGCAATAAGGGTGCTTTGAGAAAATTTCCTTTTTCGATCCCCTTTCGCATCTTATGACATCATCAGAAACTTCAAGGGCCTTTTCGAGATTCAGACGGACCTCCCTTTCATCAGAAGGCGTTTTTATATCAAAATTATCTTTTTCTAAAACGAGAACTTCAATCGTGTGGGGTGAAGTTTTATCGAGCTTAACCGAAGACAGTTCCTTGACCGAATACTCATTTTCGTCAACTATCACTTTTTCAAACTTTGAGTTTGCGAATCTTTCAAGGGCGCTTTTGTGGCTCCCTTTTTGGTTCTTTACGACCGTGGCGTAGATTTTGAGCAACCCTTTGTTTTGTTTGATAGACAAGATAGCAGAAGAGATAATTTCATCGAGCTTTCCTGAAAAAATTTCTTTTTTGCACTTTGGACACTTCACCGTTCCAAATCGGGCAAACAAAAGACGCAGAAAATCATACGATTCCGTCAAAGTGCCCACTGTAGACCTTGGTGATCTGACGATACTTTTTTGGTCTATGGCAATTGCAGGTGGAATTCCTTCGATAGAATCTACATCGGGTTTTTCGATAACTCCTATGACCTGTCTTGCATACGAAGAGAGGTTCTCGACATACCGTCTCTGCCCCTCGGCATAAATCGTATCAAGAGCAAGCGACGATTTTCCGCTACCGGAAATTCCGCTCATAACAGAGATTTTCTCTTTGGGTATTTCGATATTTACGTTCTTTAGGTTGTGAGTTCTGGCACCAACAACCTTGATATTCTTCATATTTATAATATTTTCTTAAAGATTTTTTAAAACGATTTAATATTAAAGTGGGTCGTGGTGGATTATACACAATAATTTTTCATTTATCAATACCTGCCTAATGTTGCCATATTTCTTGATTTTACTTTAGGTTGTGCTACATTTTTTCTATGCGTATAATTACGAAATATAATTAGACAAACTAACAGTAATTTAAAGAAAGGAATCATGATGAAACAAGCAGATCAAGTCGGCACGATTGTCGGATCGAGCGTTCACTTGACTGGAGCCATCAAGGACGCTAGCGACATCAACATCTTCGGAACCGTGGACGGCGAAGTGCTTTCCGAAGAGAAAGTGGTAATTGAGGAATCGGCTCGCGTCAAGGGACCGATCACGGCAAGAGAGGTAATAATCAGCGGTTTTGTCAACGGAACTATTACCGCAAAAGACAGAATCGAGCTAAACACGTCAGGAACTATAAAGGGAAATATCGATACTAAGGAACTGTTGATTCATTCTGGAGCGACATTTATCGGAAAATGTATAATGCCGGAAAAGGAAACCGGAGAGCCGCTGGAGGATGGTGAAACATTCGAAGCCGAAGTTGAAGAAGACGAAAGCGAAGACGAAGAAGTCGAACAAGAAAATGACAACGAGGGAGAGGAAGACGATAAAAAGTAAGCGCGATGTACTATTTTTTGTTCGATCAGGTCAGCTCTTCTAAGCAGCGGACGGATTTCGAGAAGATTAAAGATATTGCCCGTGAATATCAAATATTATCTGCGTCCGCCCACATTTCTCCCGCGCGAAATGCCGAGGAGCTTCTTTCGGATGCAATTGAAAAAAATTTCACCACTATTGTCGCCGTCGGAGACGACACTCTGATCAACAGCGTCGTGACGGCAATAGTTAGAATTCGCGAGAAAAAAAACATCGCTCTTGGAATAATCTGTACAAATCCGGAGTCCCTTTTATATGAAAGGTGGGGTTTTCCAACATTCGAGGAAGCACTTGAAACACTCCGTTATCGCAAGCTGGAAAGATTCACAGTCGGCATGATAGAACCCGACCATTACTTTATCTCAAGCGCCCGAATTGAGTGCAAAAAACCGACAAGATTTATGATCGAAATCGACCGCTTTAAGATCGAGGCGATAATTGACCGGCTTGAAATTTCAAACAATTTATACATTTTGCTTGAGCGCTACGGACGCGAGCGATCAATTTTAAAATCGACTTTCAACTGGCTTATCGGCAAAGAATCGACCTATGCCGACCGAAGTGTTTTTAAAGGAAAGATAATAAAAATTATTTCAGACGGCCATGCAAGCGTGAAAATTGGCAAAAAAGAAGTCGCCAAAACTCCTATAAACGTTTACAAAAAATTAAATGCCTTGAATATTATTACAAAACGTGATAGAATTTCTGAAGTAAAATAAACGTTTGGAGAGAAGAGATAAGTTACCCCAGAGTTAGAAAACCGGCTCATCAGCGCATCAACCAGCAAATTCGCTCATCACAAGTTCACTTAATTGATGAAGAAGGAACTTCTTTAGGTACGGTCGGATTAAGCGATGCTCTTAAGAAAGCGCATGAAGTTGAATTAGATTTGGTTGAAATCGGACCAAATGCAAATCCCCCGATTTGCAAAATACTCGACTACGGCAAGTATAAATACGAGCTTGAAAAAAAGCAGAAGAACAAACCATCGCATGCCGGAGAGATAAAAGAATTGCGATTGTCAGTTACAACCGACGATCATGATTTCGACACCAAGGTAGAACAAGGCAGAAAATTTTTAGACAAGGGTTACAAGCTTAGGGTAACGGTCAAAATGAAGGGGCGACAAAATATTTATCACGAAAAAGCGATCGAGCAAATAGAGAAGGTTCGAGAAAGGCTGGAGGGCGAAATTGAACAGAGAGCAACCAGAATGGGAAACCGCTTCAGCGCCCTGATTATAAAGGTTCACCCTGTTAGAGACAAAGGTCAGGTGAAAATCGATGATGACAAAATTAAACCAGCAACGAATCAAACAATAACCACTAATAAATAATCGTCCCCTCTAACGGGGCAAGCCAAAATAAGATGCCGAAAATAAAAACTAGAAAATCAGCTTCCAAAAGATTGGCAAAAGTCACTGCTTCGGGAAAAATGTTCCGAAGAAAGACCTTGGCCCAGCATTTGGTTAAACGAAAATCAAAGCGAACCGTTAAATCTTCGGGAAACAGAGAAGAGATCGGTAAAACCGAGATAAAGAAAATGAAGATTTTAATACCTTACAGGAATAAAAATGCCTAGAGTAAAACGCGCCACTACTGCCAAACAAAAACACAAAACCATGCTGGCCAAGGCCAAGGGCTACAGACACCGCCGCAAGAATGTCTTTAGACTCGCAAAACAAGCCGTCATGAAGGCAGAAAAATATGCCTATATTTCAAGGCGGACAAAAAAGAGAGATATCAGACGCCTCTGGATAATCAGGATAAACGCTGCCTGCAAACAGAACGATATTTCTTACAGTCGCTTTATAAATCTTCTAAATGCAAAAAAAATCGGGCTAAACAGAAAAGAACTTGCCGCGATGGCCAAAGACGAACCAAACAAATTCAAAGAAGTAGTCGAAAAAGTTAAGGCCTAATCTTTCTTCTTTAAAAGTTGTAGAACTAAAAGTACTGACCCCGAAAAAATTAATGCGTCGGCTAAGTTAAAGCTCGGCCATATTTTAAAGTCGATATAGTCGGCAACACCGCCCAAGAATATCCTGTCAAGCAAATTGGAAACGGCTCCGCTCAAAATCAAAACAACCGGAACTGATAATATCTTTTTATTTTGAAAAAAATAGATCACCACTACGAACAATAAAATCGCCAAGATATTTAAAAGCAAAGGACTAGTGAAATTAATCCCGAAAGCCAGATTCGAATTTATCAAAACAAGGGATGGGAACTTTATTACAAGAAACCGTTTGATAATTTGATCAACAAAAACAATGACCAAGCCATAGAATATCAACTTATTGTCGCTAAGTATTTTCTTATTTAGCATGAGTAGAGCAAAAACGGGAGGCGGGAAATGCCTTGAGACGGCCGTGTTCGATTTCTTCGGAGCATTTCTCACAAATTCCGTATTTACCTTCGTCAATTTTCTTGAGCGCCCGTTTTAGATCTACAAGTTCCGTTTTGGCTTCGCGGCCAAGTGCAACTTTGTTTTCAAACTCTTCAAATTCAAGAGCGCTGTCCTCGTTGGTTGATCCAACATCTTCGTATTTTGGATTTTTTGCATCACCCTCTAAGACCTTGATCTGCTTTTCGATCGCCTTTTTTTGCTGAGCTATAAATTCTTTATTTATCATAGGTTAAATTTATCTTTTATCGCGACAATAGTCAATTGCCATCCCGAACCTGCCTGCCCTGAGCACAGTCGAAGGGATTCGGGATCTAAGCAATCACCAACCCTCCTGCCTTAGAACGAGCCCTCGAGAACGTGGGCTTCGGGTTGGCCATCTAGTCCATTGGCCACTGTCTCTTCGGTTATGACTACTTTACTGTATTCACTTTTATCTTTATCTGATGTGTATGTGTATTTGGGAAAAGTTTTTTATATTGAGCGTAGTCGGAATAGTGGTATCCCCAACCCCTCATTGAAAGTGAAGCCGAATATTCAGCTTTAGCCAAACACTATTGACTTTTAGTTCAAATTTAGTATATAATTTAAATGATCGCACAACAGATCAATGACTCTAGTGCTTGAGGGCTCAATCGGAGTCCTCTTTGCTTTCCAGCTCCCTTTTCCAACATATAAAATTACGAATTTTTTGGATATCAAAGATAGTTAATCCTTCGATAGTTAGCGCAGAAAGTTCTCTAGAGACTTTTCGAGCTGTTGCAAATAAAATTACTCTTTTCCCGGCGCTTATTATTTTCTTTATCGGGTCTGCAAAATCACTATCCCCGCTCCACAATACAAAGGTCTCTGCACAGTTGCGTTCGCAATCAAGCAACATATCGACGCCAATTTCGACATCAAAATTACATTTCATATCCTTAATATAAAATATATCCTTCTTGTTCATGTCCTTAAAGCACTCGTTAAGATACTCAATGGTAGAAATTTCATATTTCTTAAGAAGCGCGCGACGGATAAATTGGTCAAGTAGGACTGTTGAGTCAGGCAATATACTCGATACGTCAATAGAAAAATGCATAATTTTTACCGGCTTGGTGCGAAGCGTATATTTACAATTCTCTGCTTCAGCTTTTTCTTTCTCGGAACGATCATTACCTTTCAAATAACCATTATAAAAATTGACGGATTCAATTGTATTGTAGGAATCAAATAGTTGTTTGAGTCGTTTTAGATCAATATGCCATCCAAGTTTTTCACTCCATGGTCGTATATTCGCGTAATCAATATAAACGCGGGATTTTGCATCAAAAATATTCTCAAGTTGTTTGATAACTCCCTGTGCATTTTTTGCCAGATTTTCTATTTTTTTAGTTTTTGGCGTAAACATAAAGATTAACCTACTTTTCTATAACGATAGTTATATCTAATATGATCTTTCAAAAATTGGCCGAGTGATGATGCATTTAAAAATTGCTCGTGAAGATGCTCTGCTACATCAAAATACTGATATACATCTCCTGAAGTAAACTCCACCTCTAAAATTGCCGATTGTGCATCGTACCCAACAGAGCGAATATTTGAAGATCTCACAAGTGCTCTATCCATATATTTGTATTATACTACACGAATCACGCTAAGCTAAACATTCTATCTAACTTAAATTTTTCAATCGCATCAAGGTTGGTGATTAGTTCTCGCAACCGATGTTTTTGTGGTTTTTATTTTTTAATCAAAACTTTTCTGGGTTTTGCGCCATAGGATGGACCGATAACACCCTCGGCTTCCAGGAGATCTAAAAGTCGAGCAGCTCTAGCGTAGCCAATATTCAACCGCCTTTGCAAAATCGAAGCAGAACCTTCGCCAAATTTTATTACAACCGCTTTTGCTTCATTGAAAAGTTCATTTTCCGAACGTACATCTTTCTTATAGCTATTAATCTCTGAATAAGTTCTCTCGATAGCATTTTTTTCCTTCTTAAAATCTGCGTAGTACATAAAGCCAAAAACAAAAATTAAGACTATATAATATAGCCAATATTCCTCAACTATGAATAGCGACACTACAAGACCAACTATAAGACTACACCAAACCGCTGATCTTGCGCTGAAATATTCTGGTAATTTTCTTTTATCTTCTGCCCACAGATATGCATTTGCATTATACTCTTCTTCGCGTTCAACCCTAGAATTGGATATTAAGAAGAACTTTATAGTTCTCCAAACACCGTGTAAAACCAGTCCCAAGGCAAGCGCAATGATTAGAGCAATAACCCCAAATATAAACGAATTGTTGTTTAGATTGCTGATATCGATGAATAATTTCTTGATGCTTTCTATTTTTAAATACCAAAAAATCAAGAACAAAGTTCCTGGAACAATATTGTAGAAAAATTCATTTAGGTTAAAGCTCATATTCCTCCTTCGTTAATTTGTAAGTTTATCTAGGACTTTTTTGAGCAAGAAGTTAAGGGTGGGTAAATTTAGGTCAACGGCTCAATGAGTGAGCCGTTCGCTACAATCTGGTCAAATAGTACGCCCCATCACCAAATTAATCAAGCTTTTTTCTTCTGTTAATGCACAAATTGCGTTCGTTTATTATTTAGAAGAGTTTATTTATATATATTGGTGAGGGACTACGCGTATTTTTTTAACATTTGTTGCTTCGCTTAACTGGTATGGAATTCAATCCGTTCGATTTTGTTATAACCCTGAGTGGAATCGAAGGGCTCAGGATTTTCAATCCGTTTGATTTTATTATAACCCTGAGTGGAATCGATGGGCTCAGGATCTTCGAGAAAAGAAGAGGGGCGGCTCGCGAGGAGCCGTCCCTGTAGAGACGTGCGTTGGGCGTTACGGGTTCGAGCCGGTGTAGGCTGGTGCCCAGAATCGGCTGGATCCGCTCCGAGACGGAATCCTTGAACCCTGGACCCACTTCGCGTGGCCATCACAGAACCCGATGTTCGAGCCATCGTTGTGGCGAGGGATGCTGGGGAACGATGTGCTTCCAGTCATCTCGTCGTTGACGCCGGAATTGTCCCCATCGAGGTTATAGGCATCGCCGCCGGTTGCCTCGCCGAACATCATGGTTTCGGCAGGAAAGTTGACGGTGCCAAGCGCCTGGCCTGCAATGTACGAACTCAGTCCGTACGAGCCGCCACCTGTGTACCCGCCAGTATAGGCGTCCCCGCCCGAAGCGCTTGGGCAGGTCAGCATCTGGTAGTTCTTGCAGTACGGGTAGATGATGGAGTGCCAGAGCATGTAGCCCGTAAAGGTACTTCCGTTGGGCAAGTTGTAAACAATACCTGGGCCGATGTTGATACGCAGAAACATCTCGTCGTAGTCCTGCGCGTACTGCAGTGAGGCCAGTACGATCTGCTTCATGTTCGACAAGCAGCTCGTCTGCCGCGCCTTCTCGCGCGCCTTAGCGAACACCGGGAAGAGGATCGCCGCCAGAATCGCGATGATGGCGATCACGACCAACAGTTCGATAAGCGTGAAACCACGCTTCCTCACTGCAGGCATTTCAATGAGCGTGAAACCGATGCGTCTGCCGTGGTGGAACATAAATTCCACCTCCGATCTGTGTATTCTGGCTATAATTGCCAGTAGGTCTCATTAGCTCGAAATATACGCTCTTTGGTTGATTAGTCAATATTAAACAGGAAATCAAACGTCTGGTTTTGACATAGGGTGGCAGCCAAGCCTGCGTAGATCCCGCATCAAGTGCGGGATGACACCGGGATGATATATACAGGACTCGGGATGGCAGAGAAAAAATATAAGTCTGTTTCTTGAATAAAAACTCAATAAAGAATATTATTTACAGGAGAAGTTAATTTGCGTCCATAGCTCAGCGGTAGAGCGCCTGCTTCACACGTAGGAGGTCAGAAGTTCGAATCTTCTTGGACGCACCACAGCATTAAATCAAACCATCAGTGTTTATTTTTTTTGAAAAATAAGATAGGATAACAATATGCAAGAAAACGAAACTGATGAATTAAATGAAAAAGAACCAGAAAAAGAAGACAAAAAACTAACCATCGGCTCGGTACTTTTGAGTTTCTTTGACTTTCTAAAAACGATCATAATTATCGTTATACTGGCCGCTCTGATCAGGCAATTTCTAATTCAGCCTTTTATCGTGGATGGTCAATCGATGGAGCCAAATTTTCAAAACAATGATTATTTGATCACCGATAAAATATCGTACCGTTTACATGCTCCGCAACGCGGCGAGGCAATAATATTTCATCCTCCCGACAATCCATCCGTTAATTACTTAAAGCGAATTACGGGTGTTCCCGGAGACACGATAGAAGTCAAAAATGGTGAGGTTTTTGTAAACAGCAAAAAGATTGTTGAGCCCTATGTCAGTTCCGGGGAAAAAACAAAAACGCCGAGCAATGATGAAATTAAGGTAACGCTAAAGTCTGATGAGTATTTCGTACTGGGTGATAACCGAGATCATTCGCGAGACTCAAGGGAGATAGGACCAATCCCGAAAGAGAACATTGTTTCAAGAATTTGGCTTCGATTATTTCCGTTAAACGCTATCGGCGCCCCAGCAGCGCAGCACTATCAAACGATTAATTAAGTTAGTTCTACTATTTGCTCAACGAGTTTAGGCAGATTCTCTTTTGTTTTGGCGCTAATGCCGATGACTTGATTTTTCAAAATAAATTTAAATCGGCTAAATTCAGGCACTTCGGTGATTAGTCTATTTTTAAGCAGATCGATTTTATTGATTGCAACAAGCAGTTTTTTGCCGTTTGAAAGCGCCAATTGGGCAAGATGAGCGTCTATTCTAGTAAAACCCTCTTTGCCGTCAACAACCAGCAAAACTACATCCGATGAGTAAATAGATTCAATCGCTCGAAGTACCGAAAACTTCTCGATGCCGACCTGGATTTTTCCTCTTTTTCTAAATCCAGCCGTATCGATAACTTCAACCGTTCCCTCTCTGTTGGGAAGTTTTATCTTGAGCCTAACGGCATCTCGCGTAGTTCCGGCGATGCGAGAAACTATCGCCAAGCTCGATTTGGTGATCAAGTTAAAAAGTGTCGACTTGCCAACATTCGGTCTGCCGACAATGGCGATTTTTTTAATCTCATCGCGTGCGACTTCAATTTCTTTAAAATTTTGCGTAACTCTGTCGAGCAAGTCCCCTGTTCTGCGGCCTGTAATCGAGCTAATCGCAATCCCCTCTTTGAAGCCAAGCTCATTTAATTCGACTATTAACTTTTCTTCTCTTTCACTGTCGGATTTGTTTAAAACAGGAATAACCTTGGTCGAATATTTTCTAATCTTATTAGCAATAACTTTGTCTTCGGCTGTAACGCCCTGCTTTGCATCCATTACAAACAAAATCACATCGGCTAGTTCCAAGGCATCACTTATTTTTTCCTGCGCTTTTTCTTCGATCTCTTGTTCTTTAAAACCATAAAAATCAGTAATAACACCGGCGGTATCAAACAAAACAAAGGGCTTATTGTCCCAGACTACTTCGCCCGAGACTGTGTCCCTTGTCGTACCCGCTTCTTTAGCAATTATCGCCTGTCTTTTTCCGATCAAACGATTAAAGAGGGTCGACTTGCCGACATTCGGTCTGCCTATGATTGCAACTGTTGGTATTTTTGACATGATTTTTTTACTTTTGCTAACAATGAATAATAGCACAAGTGAAGCATTTATTCAATCCCGACGACAATTACAAGCAACACAGGGGACGGTTCTCTTTTTAAGGAGAAGATTTGGCTTTCTTGAATTGAAACAAGTTATATTTTTTCCTTCTTGGCTTGAAAAGAAAGATTGATTAGATAAATAATTAAAACTATCATAAAACGCCAAATGTTAAGGGTAAAAGAGAACCGTCCCCTTAATCATTAGCATGACAATCTTCTCGACTTCGCTCGAAGAGTAAATGATTTAATGTACCTTAGTGGTCTCTGCCGTGAGTGCTTGACAAACTTTAATTTACAATCTAGTTTTAAAATAGAAAAAAAACCTCTCCGGAGGTTTGGTACTCAAGGAGAAAAAATGAAAAAATATATTTTTGTGGTTGGCGGAGTGATGAGTTCGGTGGGCAAGGGCGTGGTTAGTTCGTCTATCGCACTGATTTTACAAAACAAAGGATTTCGCGTCACGGCAGTTAAAGCCGATCCGTATATCAATGTAGACGCAGGAACGATGAATCCGACCGAGCATGGCGAGGTTTTTGTCACCGATGACGCCGATGAAACAGATCAGGACATTGGCAATTACGAGCGATTTCTCGACACCAAAATTACCCGAAGCAACTACATGACTACAGGACGGATATACCAATCTGTTATTCAAAAAGAAAGAAATTTGGCTTATGGCGGCAAATGTGTTGAAGTTGTTCCGCATATTCCAGAGGAAATAATTGAACGGATCACGAACGCCTCAAAAGAGAGCAAGTCAGATATCACAGTTGTTGAAATTGGTGGAACCGTTGGCGAATATCAGAACATTCTATTTCTAGAAGCGGTTAGAATGATGAAAATGAAGCGCCCCAATGATGTTTGCGTGGTACTGGTTTCGTATTTGCCAATTCCGGGAAAAGTTGGCGAGATGAAAACAAAACCAACCCAGTATGCCGCTCGAACTTTAAACTCCACCGGTCTTCAGGCTGACTTTATAGTTTGCCGCGCCGAAAGAGAAATCGATGCTCCAAGGCGCGAAAAGCTGGCGACTTTTTGCATGATCAAGCCCGAAAATGCCATTTCCGCTCCCGATGTTCCGTTGATCTATGAAGTACCGCTGGTTTTTGAAAAGCAAAATTTTTCCGACAAAATCCTAAAAACTTTTCATCTCAAAAACCGTCCAACCGATCTTGCCCAGTGGGAGCAGATTGTAAAAAAAGCCAAGTCAGCTTCGAATGAGGTTAAAATTGCGGTAGTCGGAAAGTATTTTGGTACAGGAGATTTTACGCTCGCCGATTCTTATATTTCCGTAATAGAGTCGGTAAAAATCGCCTGCTATCATCAAGACCTCGTAGCCAAATTTGATTGGATTAACAGCGAAGATTTCGAAAAAGACCAGAAAAAATTGCAAAAACTAAAAAATTATGACGGGATTATCGTTCCCGGCGGATTTGGTTCAAGAGCAGTTGAGGGCATAATATCTGCCGCAAAGTTTGCCCGTCAAAACAAGATCCCATATCTCGGGCTCTGCTATGGAATGCAGATCGCCACAATCGAATTTGCCAGAAATGTGGCCGATTTAAAAGAAGCTAACACCGAGGAAATTGACCCTAAAACTCCACATCCAGTAATACACCTCATGAAAACTCAAAAGGAAATTTTGTCTAAACAGAAATTCGGCGGTACGATGCGGCTTGGAAGCTATGACTGTGAGATTAAAAGGAATTCAATAGCCTTTAGAGCCTACAAGAAAACAAAGATTTCCGAGAGGCACCGCCATCGATATGAATTCAACAACAAATACCGCCAGCAGTTTGAAAAACTCGGCCTTGTTTGTTCGGGAATAAACAAAAAACATGACTTGGTTGAAATTATCGAGATCAAGAATCACCCGTTTTTTGTGGGAGTTCAATTTCATCCTGAGTTCAAAACAAGATTTATGAAGCCTCACCCTTTGTTTAGCGCATTTATCTTAGAAGCTAAAAAACGAAGTAGTTCTTAGAAATAATTAATAATCGCCATTATTCCCAGAATCCCGAAAAAGAGCCAAGTTACAAGCAATATTATCTTCCGCCACAAGGCCGGACGATACTCGAGCGGTAGCAGTTTTTTATTTAACAAATAAGTTATTGCAACGTGAATGAACATCGCAAAAGCATTAATGACAGCACCGACAATAACCAGCGAAACGGGATCGGTATATCCGATAAGAAATATGGCAATACCTGCTAAAATCTGCGCCCAGAGTACCCCGTAGTAGGTTTTAGATAAGTTTAACGACTTTTTTAAAATTACTATATTTTCCGAAATAATTCGCGAGCTGGCATCGAGAACCGTTAGTTGCGTTCCGAAAAGCATCAAAGCAACGATTATCAAAAACAAAGCGCCGATAAACGGGGATATCACCTCGGCAATTTTCTTGCCTTCAAGAGCTATAAACTCAATCCCCTGATTGGACGGAATTCCTTTGACCGACGAGTACGCAAGCAAGGCCAAAAACAATATCGTGATTGCACCAGTGAATAAAAAAACCAAAAAATGTTCGGCATTTGTCAGGATCCACCACTTTTTGAATCGTGATAAATTTTCCTTATCCTGAAAATCTGCCGCTTGTCCAAATATCCTGACCTCCTTGGCTTTCCTCATAAGAACACTGGAAATGCCGACAAGTCCTGCGCACATCCCATAGCCCTTTTCCTTGATATAAAAAGATTGTGCCAAGTTAAGATTTCCTCCGGCACCCGAATAAGCTAATGCTCCCAAAAAGGCAAAAAGAGAAATTCCACTGGGAAGAAATCGATAACCCTCGCCGATACCGATAAGACCTTTTGAAAGAGCCGAAAAGTCAGCCGATTTTGCCAAAAGGAGCGTGATAATTACAATAAGTGGAATTCCGATCATAATGAGATTTTTTTGAAATGTCTCGACAGTTCTATAAAGCGTCGGACCCAAGGTTAGCACTAGTCCTATCGCAACGAGAAGAGCGATAGCGAGTAAATCAAAGCGCTCAAAACCAAAAGCGGTCGAAAATATTTTGGCGCTTGTGGCAATTATTCCGGGCCAAATCCAAGCTATAAAGGTTGAAAATATAAACCAAAAAGGAAGTTTTTTAGATAATCTCGAAAAGCCCGCAAAAATGCTTTCTCCGGCAAGGAGCGAATACCGCTCGATTTCCATATTTATAAAAAATTGAGCGGTTATCCCAACTACCGCCGCCCAAATTATGCCCAGTCCATAGGTCGAGACAAGATAAGGCCAAAGGATTAATTCCCCCGATCCAAGTCCAAGTCCAAGCAAGATTATACTTGGACCAATCGCATTTCTAAGTTTGGGAGGAAGGGGTAATTTTCCCTGCATAAAGTAATTTTACCAGTATTTAACTTGCTTTAACAAAATTAGCACTAAGATTATTAATCAAAAATTTTCCCAAACGCCCGTTACTATAGACATCAGTTTTTAATAGCTTTATAATGTAAGCAATTAAAAGGGGGATAAAATGGAACTAAATAACCCAAAGCATAGGCTCGTATTTGTTATTAGCTTGGCCGTGGGAGTTGCAATTGTGTTTGTTCTAGTCGGGTATTTTTCGGCAAAGTCGGTATATAAAGTTAAACCAACGCCAACACCAACGGCCACAATAAAACCATCACCCAGCCCTTCGGCAACATCTTCGCTTGGCGCCCAAATTGAAAAATTAAAAGCCGAAAAAGCCGCTCTTCAAACCAAGCTTGACGAAGCAAACAGCAATCTCGACAGTAAGAATAGCGGCATTGCAACCACCAAAGCATATGTTAGCTTTTTGGAATATATGACGCAGGTTATTGATGCTCATGATGGATTTACCGGCTGGACCAATGCTGAATATCAGGTGGGACGTGAAAAAGCTGAAGCAACTGGAAATAGCGACTTTGTCAATCGAGTTGATTGGGCTTGGAATGAAACAAGTGTTGATTCGATTGTCAGAGTAATTGAAGTCTACAGAGACATTGTCAGCGGTATAAATTCAGCCCTCGATTAAAATAGTTCTAGGCGGCTTCCTTTAACGATTCAAGATGGTTTGAGATAAATTTGGCGTAGTCCCCATCTTTAGTATCAAATTCAATGCTCTACCACACCTCCGGAGGTATGCTACTACCATTTAGTAGATGATGTAAAGCATTGTCTTTGTAGTTTATCCCCGTGTCTTTGTACTTTCTGGCAAGCTCATCACAAAAATCATTTAATTCATCAGAAAGTGGTGTGATTCCGGCCGATCTCAATAATTTTAATTCCTCTAGCGAAATTGGTCTTTTGTCCTTCGGTAACTCGTTGTAAATCACTTCATAATCTATGCCGTCTGATAATTTTTCGTTTGATAATTCCATAAACTCTTTAGACTTTTATCGTCTGATAATTTGCAAAAAGTACGACGATCAGAATTCCGAGAGCGTTAAGGATGAATGTCACCAAAACGAACTGCCATAGTTTGATTTTACTAAGCCCGAGCAAACCTAGACCCAGCTCATCAGGCAAGGGAGCAGCGATCATAAATGCTCCAAGAATCGGAACAAACCATGCAAAAAAAGGCGATATGAATATTTTACTTATTAGAGATCCTCTTAATTTACCGAATATCGGCGAGAGTTCTTTAAACACTTTGTCCTTTAGAAAATTGAAAATAATTAAATCACCCACTACTGCCCCAAGTCCCGCAAACAATGCGATCAGCCATGGATTAAGCGTCGAGGCTAATTCATATAAAATTGCCAGAGCGGGAGTAACGGTAAAAATAGAAACAAATAAGATCCCGCAAAGAAAAGCCCCTACGTACCCAAGCGCTCCTAGTTGAGTGATGATACTAACAATAAACGGTGAGTCCAGAAAATAGATGAATAGAGCAATGCTTATAATAAGCAAGAAAATATTCTTATACTTCCAAGAAGCCCACTCTTCTTCTACTTTCCTAGCCAAGTCATTCATAATAATATTTTAGCACAACATCGCTACGGTTTCTCGCAGTAAAGACCGACGTCTTTGACATTGTCAACGGGATCGTGTGATTTTTCAACCAATCCTTCGCAGCACGACCCAAAAACAAATTCTCCAGTTTTTGCAATCTCTCCTTCTTTTCTACATTCTTCTTGTGGGGTTGTCGTTTTGTTTGGATCGGTTGGTTCGACGCTTTCAACTACGATATCAGGACTGATGAGATCAAAATCAAATCTGTTTTCAAACTTGTTCGCTTCAATCGTTTGCCAGACAATAATTGCTCCGGCAACCACCAAAAGCATAACTGCGATTATAAAATATGTTTTTTTACGTGTTTTGTTCATTTTCATTGGAGTCGCAACTTAATAAACCAACCAAGCGAACTGTTGTTATTCCTCCGTTAATCTAAATTTCCAGATTGAAACTGCCAGCATCACGACGATCCAACCTAAAACGATTATAGCATTTTTGGGATCTAGAAACGGCGATTCATTCTCTAGCGCTACTACCTTTAGTATATATACACTGTTATCTTCGAGATTCTCGGCAAAACTTCTGTTGCGATTTTTTTATTTTCGAAATTATAACAAACTAATTTTGAATATATTACAAAGGGTTAAGATTAGTCAATAGCAGATAGATTAAGATCCTTTCATTGTAAGCTCTAAATAAAATCATCAAGACTATTAACAGGTTTTCTCAATGTGTATTTTGTGAATAAGTTGCGAAACATATGAGACTCCTGTGGTAGAACTAGCAGGAGGAAATTGTGCAGATAAAACACTTGTGGTATCAGACGAGATTGCATAGTAATAAAGCTATGCAAAGAATAAATAGACTATTTCGTTTTGAA
>JBDRAU010000003.1:0-4757 GCA_043823315.1 bacterium | reverse complement strand
GGCAATGACGAAAGACAAGAACGGGAAACCCAGGAAGAAACCGAAAGTACAACCCCGATCAAGTGGCAGGAACTATTTCAGGAAAACTATCAAGCATTTGCAACTTCAGCCAACGAGGCTCTCTTCGCCACAACTCGAAACGACTGGGAACAAGTGGATGAGGCAGATAAAACCGCCATTGTCGGTCTCTTTGATTTCATAAAAGATTATTCCGCGAGAGAAAAAAGATTCGAAATCAAAGTCGAGTATCTGGGCGAGACCTATAAAGTCGAGCAGGCGCCTTCTGCAGACAACCCTAAATTATCCCTCAAACCTGCGAGCGGTAATCCAGTAACAATTGACTTTGCTGCAAAGCTTGGCGTAGAACCAGTTATCAGGGTAGTGGAAAGATCGGGCGAAGCTGAAAGTGAAATTGATGAAATCCAAGAAAATATGATCAATATTAACGAAATTAATTACCGCTTCGCCGCCGCCGGAGTAAGCGACCAAGAAATAAAAATGGAGATTGAGAGAAAGCAAACGCAAGGCCAAGAACGCGGAGCTAGACCGACAAACAAAAAAGTCTTCCCCGAGGACCCCGGAGATGGCGTCATCGAGATAATCGGAGTAGATCGGGAAAATAAAAAGATCAAGATACTCCCCCCATCGGGCAAAGTTGTCGAAGTTGGTGAAGAGGC
Source organism: bacterium (assembly GCA_043823315.1). Classification (GTDB taxonomy): domain Bacteria; phylum Patescibacteriota; class UBA1384; order UBA1384; family DTJR01; genus JBDRAU01. Next base: position 4,080 of record JBDRAU010000003.1, on the reverse strand, counting down.
GATCGAAAATATGAATAAGTTAAAAATTTACAAATGGAAATAAGGAGGGATTATGACAAATATTTCTGCGGATGATCAAAAGCTGATCGAGATGCTCGGGCTAGAGAACGTGCCGGACGAGGATAAACAAGTAATCTTGCAGGAGGTTGACGAGAGGATGAGTAAGCGCTTCATCGCCAATTTGCTAACCGGTTTAAACGACGAGCAGTCCAAAAAGCTGGAGGCGGAAGTTAACGCGATGGGCTCGGAGGATCCGGCCAAGATTATTGAAAAAATTATCGCCGCCCATCCAGACGCCAGATCTGTACTTGAAAAAACCGGTCAGGAAATTTTGATGGAACTTAAACAAAACAAGCAAAACGCTCCAGCCACTTCGACGGCGACTTCGTCTGCCACTTCGAAAGCTCCAGCCGAGATGCCAAAGGGCGAATCGCTTAATCAAACTCTCGAGGAAAAACCGCCAATTGAGCAGGCCAGTAATCAGGAGTCAGGGGTCAGCAGTCAGGGATCAGGGCTCAACAGTCAGCCATCAGGTGGAGAGCCAAATAGTGATAAACAAGCAGATAGTGACAAAATTGAAGACGCACCTAAGACCGATCAGCCCGCTGAACCCCCAATAAGTGCTCCAGACGCACCATCGCAAGATCAAACTCCGCCAACTCCTCCGAAAGCTCCACAAATCGATCAAACCCAACCGCCTGCAGGTATGTCTTCTGAGAGCGACAGTTCCGCAACACCTCCAACTCCCCAAAACGATTCGCCGATCGACGTAGACTTCGCGCCGTCAAAACCGCCTGCTTCGAATGATGATGTTGCTCCGCCGAGCGAGCCCACTCCGGAAATTCCACCGCAAGCACCGATTAAATCTCCGGCTCCTCCGGCGCCGGAACCAGTTGAACCGTCTCCAGCTCCCCCGACACCGACCCCAAGCACGCCACCGTCTCCGACCGAAGAACCCCCGACCATGCCAGGACCAAGCATTGTCTCTGACACTCAACCACAAACCCCGCCAATAGAGCCGGATACAGCCGCTCCCCCCGTCGCTCCGCAAGATCAGACCGCTTCGCCCCAAACCCCGCCAAGCACGCCAGCTCCGCAGGACCCAAGCGCCAGCTCGCAAGGACAGTCCAATCAATCGGTTTCCGATTTGTACCAAAACTAATTGGATCACGGCTTACGCATGAATATAGTATTCTTCGAGAGAGTAAACGAGTCGAGAAGTTCTCCATAACCTGCCTGCCGGCAGGCAGGAGCTCGAACAATAAACGTGTCAGTTGCGTTAGTAAAAAATACCGGAAAAATTAGATGAGCAAAAACAAAACTCTTTGGATCGTGATCCTCTCGATTATGTTACTTGTCTTTTTGGCTTTGTTTTTGATCGGGATTTATTCATTTGATAATTTTGGAATTTACACCGTGAGGATAATATAAAAACACTAAGAAACTTCTCCACAAGGTCGAAGAATATAAAATTACTGTTCGAGGGAAGTCGAGAACTACTTTTGGAACTTCTCGACTCGCGCTGCTCGCTCGAAGAAGAAAGATAAGTGGAAATAGAATAAACATTATGAACGCAATACTACCAGTTCTAATTGCTCTGAACGTCCTGTTTGCTTCGGTCGCTACGCCTGTTTTTATCGCCGGAATGGGTCTAGGCGCCGGCGCGGGCGGTTCGGGATTAAAGCAACCCGTCGACCTGATTAGAAACGCTACCGATCGCAGAAATGCCTATGTAATTTTCAAAAACTCCTGTGATGAAGATAAATGGGAACCCAAAAACACCTATCCCACATCTCAGGATGATCAAAACTTCCACCATCTGGTTGAAGACCCCGATGAAATTCAAGATAAATGCAAGGAGCTCGAAGATGGAAAATACGGCATTATCCACATTGGCGGGAACAATGTTGAGATGGTCAGTTTGTTTCAACAACACTGGGACAGGCGGAAGCTCGCGGGTATTTACGGTCTTTATCAAAAAAGAATAAGTTCTGCCCCTGTCAAATCTGCTACCACCTTGAATTCCGGCAACACGCTTTTGGAAAAGGCAGAGGCCGCTTTACCGATCCAGTCAGAAAAAGTCGGTTACGGCGCAGAATGTAAAGTTGGCGATAAGTCAGCGCCGTTTCTGATTATTAGAACCACTGCCGGGTATATGGATTACTTCGGTCAACCAACGGCTCTTGCCAAAAGCGGAATCGAGGACGATCCCGAAGCAACCGATGAAAACAATCGCGCTATTTCTCCACACGGACGCGGCCAAGCTGTTGATTTTCTCTCCGTCGGCTGCACCAAGATTATGAAGGATGGTAAAGTCGAGCAAATTATTCCGAACTATCTCGCGACGGGTCAGGAAAAAACCGCAAACTCAGTAGCGCCCGGTCCCGACCTCGTTTCTGGCTCAAGTTTTGAAGACAGCGAACTGATGGATCCGGCAATAGCCGAAACATATGCCGGAAACGACAGCTTGTATATGGCGGGACTCGACGAGGCCGAGCGCCAAGGATTGGGACCTCTGCAAGTGGCGAGTTATATCAGCGACCCCGATGCCCTGCCAGAAATTATTCCCCACAATGATCCGCCCGATGATCTTCAAAATGATTTAGCCGCCACAATTCCAGACGCCAAGAAGCCCAAAAAGCCGACCTTCGTCGAGAGAGTGGCTCAATTTGGCGAAAGGATTATCGAGCAAAAATATTCTCTGCCGACAGGACTATTTTCAGAAAAGGCCAACCCCGTCGAGATGGGGCGGAGTTTTCTGTTTTCGCAAGCAGGCATTTATTTAAGTAAGCAACCTACAAGCGAGGAGATTACCAAGGCCTCAGTTCAGCTCGCAAGTTTTACAAATCCAGAGGCGAGTGTTCAGATACCCCGCTTGGCTGTTCAAGCCCTGCAAAGCGGCAAGGTTGACGAAGCACTAAAGCTAATCTCGGTTAACCGAATAAATAAGCAATTTGCTCAGGGCTTAACGCCAAATCAAGTTATCGAGAAAGCCAAATCCGGCTATAGCGCTTCTGAACTCAAGGAAATACTCAAAAGTGATCGCCCGATCGACGACTCTCGCGAAGAGCAGATGCTTCAAGCACTCTTGAATGGGGGCTATAAAGAGCTGGCTCAAACTCTCGAGAGCATGCAAAGGGAGATTGCAAAAACGCCCGTCGGAGAGCTTAAGAATACTCTAATAAACTCTAGCGAGTTAACTAAAAATCAAAAAACCGCCCTTTCTGATTTTGCTAATAATGAGTATCGCGATGGAGTCGAAAACCGGCTCAAAACTCTGAAAGCTCCCGATGAGCTGGTTAAATGGGCTAAGCAGAACAAAGACCTGCAGGGAGAGGATCTGGAGCAAGCAAATTCCATCATCAAAGATTATGCCCCCTCTACAAACGGAAAAGAGAAGATCGCTAATCAGCAAAGCGAAATCTACGCCACTATCGTAAAATCGGCTGCAACATTGATGAAACCCGACGAACAGGCAGTCTTCTATTCGTTCTTCGGAGCCAATCCAAGCACCGAAACACTTAAGAAATCATTTGAAAACGGGACTCTTGAACAGGCCGGACTGGCAACGGTTTATTCGAAAGGGCTCCAGCGACTCGGCATCAAACCCTCTGAAAGCACTTATTTAGGAGTAGAGCTGGCCAGAGGACAAATGAGCGGAGGAGATACGGGAGTTAAGCTTTTCAATGCCAGATTTAGTTCTTATGGCGTGCAATTTTCCAAAAGTGATTTTGAAGCTATGAAAGATGGGAATTTTGCCGCTGCTCAAACACTCGGAACGGCGATGGTCTCAAAAAGAACCGGTATTGACATTCCGGCAGTCCAAAAAGCAGTCGGTGGGGACAAAGCAGCCGGCCTGCAAGTTGCGGGAGCATTAACGAAGCGTCTCAACCTGCCGCCGATCGCCCAAAAAGCGGTTGACGGATTAGTTAAAAAGCTTTCCGGTGACCTGAAAACCTACAGCCAGAACACCGCCAAGGCAGGCGCCAAAGCCAAAGCAAGTGCAATTTCGGCCGGTATTTCTGAAGGAAATTCCGTCAAGGAAGTAACGGAAAATCGCGCCACGAATGCCGGAAAAAT
>JBDRAU010000002.1:0-2274 GCA_043823315.1 bacterium | reverse complement strand
AATCCATAACTAATCTACGATCGTAGATTAGTTACGCAAAATTATGCTACTTCGGCGCGGGCGAGTTCCACAGCCGGTTTTTTGACCTTCTGTGTTTTATCCGTCTTCAAAACAACATTCTTTAAGGTTATCTCGACGATTTGGGAGCGTTCAAAAACGAATTCCTGAAAATATCTCCTGACGTATAAACGCATAATATCGCCCGTATTTGAATCAACCAGCGCATCCTTCACTCTCCCGATAAATTTTGAATTTTTTTGGACTGCTTTTAGATTAATTAATTTAAAATTTGTTTTTATAATTTCGGAAATTCTGACAATCTCGTCTTTTTCCACCAAACAGTCAGATGACCTTAGGACGAGTCCGCCCCGATCTATATCTATAACGTCCTCGATCGAAGCAATCTTGTCTTTGCCAAAAAAACCGCTGGTCTTGACTAAAAACCCGATCAATCTTCCTTCTTCGGGATTTATGATTGGTTTTTGAACCTTTCCTACAAATCCCCCTTCTTCAAAGGATCCGACGGGAGTATTGGGCAGTTTAGATAATTCAATCAGCATAGCTTCATTATAGCACCGAAGCGCTCAACCTATTGTGAGCATTGGGTTTTTAAGATAAAATTGCCCTGTGAATATTTTAGGAATTGATCAGAACATTTTGGCCTATCTCAATGAGTTTTTTGTCGGGAAGAATCCCTTTTTGGACAAAGTGCTTGTTTTCTTTGGTGTTTATTTTATCTACACCTTGCCCGTTATTCTAGTTTTGCTGTGGTTTTTGGTAAAAAAAGAACAAAGAGCGCTGGCTTTTTCCTTTGCAGGAATGCTTCTTTCTTGGTTCGTCATCACCAAATCAATCATCCCAGCAATCTGGTTTCGTGAGCGCCCTGATTTAGATCTTATCGGCGCCAAAGAAATTTTCTTTCACAGGCCCGATTATTCCTTCCCCTCCGACCACGCCACAGCTTTATTTGCCCTCACTTTCGGACTTTATCTATTTGGCTACAAAAAAGCAGCTAATTGGTTTTTACTTTATTCAATAATAATTTGCTTAGCCCGAGTGATAATAGGTGTTCACTTCCCGCTTGATATTGTTGCCGGTATAGCTTCTGGACTAATTGGGGCTTTGGTTGTCTATATCTTGCAAAAACCGCTCGAAAAAATAATCTGGAAGCCCATGATCAAGTTTCTCAAAAAGATAAAATTAGCATAATGCCAAAGATCATACCTGCAAAAACCCGTCACTTTATGGCCGAAGTAATTTCGTGGGCTTTCTTCCCGCCACTCGTTGCGACCGTTTTCTTTATATTTTTGATCTTTTGGTATTCAGCTGATTTTGGCGAAGGATTAAAGTGGGTAACTTTCGTAGCTCCATTTCTGATATTCCTGCCCCTTCTCTTTTTTGCCGTAACTTACAAACTCGGCTGGGTTGACGATATCGACCTCACCAACCGAGAAGACCGACCTCTTTATCTAGTGGTTTTCATAGTCTCGCTAGTTTTTGCCCTGGCGATATTGTTCTTCTTGCAAGTACCGCTCAAATTTATTGTCTATGCCCTCTCTGGACTGATTATGACGCTGATCACAACTATTATCACTTTTTTTTGGAAAATCAGTTTCCATACCGCTGTCACCACTTCGGTCGTGACAGCCATCACGATTCTGGGTGGAATGCGCTTTTCGCCACTGTTTCTTTTGATTGTCTTAATCGGATGGTCCAGATTAGCTCTCAAGAAGCACACTTTCTATCAGGTGCTTGGCGGTTTTTTGGTCGCCTTAGCGATCACCGAGCTGATTTTCTATCTATTTGAATTCAAACTATTCTACTAAAATTGACAATTAACAACTCAAATCTCAAAATGAATGAAAAATCCAACAAATTTAAGGAAGAATTCGAAAAAAGGCTCGTAAGATTTTCAATCGAAATTATTCGACTTAGCCAGGAACTTAGCCGAGAATATAAGGCCTATGCGCTCGCTGATCAATTACTTAGAGCAGGAACTTCGATCGGAGCTAATATTATTGAGGCCCGAGCCTCCGGAAGCAAGCGTGACTATATCCATTATTTTCAGCTTGCCCTCAAAAGCGCTAATGAAACAAAATATTGGCTCTATCTGGTTTCGAAAACATATTCAAGCCTTGAGAATAAATCCGAGAAACTTCGATCCGAAGCAGTTGAAATTTCAAAAATAATTGCAACTTCCATAAGGACAATGAAAGGTTTATAATTTTAAATTGTTAATTAACTTTGAGTTTTTAATTTTGGATTGTTAATTTT
>JBDRAU010000001.1:0-7168 GCA_043823315.1 bacterium | reverse complement strand
ACAACTGATCTTTTAAATCAAATTTTTCCGACTCAGGAATCTTGGGTATCAATTTAGTCATCACGATAACGCTTAAACTGTAAGATTCTTGGTAAACTTCTAAATCTTTGAAACTGGCAATTTTTTTACTATCCACTTAGACCTAACCTTTCTACTATACTGGCAGCCTAAACCTAACCTTAACCCTGTTCGGTTAGTTGTAAGTTTTATCCATTTGCTTTTGGATTTCCTGCTGGACTTGTTCGGGAGATTTACCGGTAGAGTCAATAGGATTATTTAAAACATCAACAGCGAAGTTGAAGGCGACAAAAGAGGCCAGAATAATCAGCATACCAATGACTGCCCCGAAAATTGTTTTTTTGGCTGATTCGGCTTTTTCGGCATCTCCCGCGGCAGTGATGTACTTTACGCCAGCTAGGATCAAAACGACGACTGTGCCGATGCTGACTAATGCCAAAAAAACGACAATGGCGTTGTAAATGAAGAATTGAGGATTGGTTTGGGCGCCAACGTTAATTCCGTAGTCTTTTGTGCCGGCTGTCGTGGAACCAGAAGATGGATCGGAAATTATGCCTGAATCAATCTTTAATTTGCCCTGGATTCCTTGGATATCAAATGGATTTGCCATATTTAAGTTAATGTTTAGTAGGCTACTGGTGCTACAACAGCATCAGGCACCGTGTTTGAAACAAGATTTTGCTGAACCATACCGGCGATGCCCATGGCTAGAAAAGAAATCAGAAGTCCGATAAAAGCATAGGTCAGGGTTTTCTTGGCATTAGTGGCCTTGTTTTCATCGCCGTAAGCAGTGAAATATTGGAAAGCGCCGTAGAAGACAAAAATAACTGTACAGGTTACGGCAGCGGCGATAAGTAGGGTAAAAACGCGATCACGAAGATAGGCGGCCACTACCACGTAGAGTGCTTGGGGAATGCTGTCGAGTGGTAGCTGCGTAACATCGTTAAGCTTGTTCCCTAGTGTATCTAAGCTTTCTATTCCTCCTGTTGGCATTTTTAAAATCCTATTACATCGGTGATGTCATTAATAAATTTTGTTTGGCTCCAATAAGCCAGAGAGCCGATAATTTTGATTACGACCAAAACCAAGCTCATCGCCAGCATTCCAATCGTTGCCCAAGTCAGATTCTTTTTGGCCGCTTCCATCTTGTTTGTATCTCCCATGGCAAAGACGTACATCGCGCCCGAAAACAGAAAAGCGGCAAAGGCGAGGGCAGTCAGGAAGAACGGCAGGCGATACAGAACGGAGTCTATAACCGTGTAAATTGCTGTTCCGGACTCTACGCCGCCGGTTCCCTCGCATGCTGCACTCGACTTAGCCACATCGCCGACAATTGTTGGGTCCATGCATCGTAAATATTTGTCCACGTCGCTAACTGCCAGTGCCGATCCCGGTAGCATCGTCAGCAGAAGTAGCATGGTGATGTTTGAGAATTTATTCATTTTGTAAACCACTATAAATTGACTTTATTGTTCGAGCCTGTCGCGCTTCGGGAGAGCTTTTGCGAGGCGGAATCGCAAAATTCCCAAGCCCCGAAGCTAACCCTCCCCCATATTCTCGACTCGCCACGCTCGCTCGAAGAAGAAAAACTATGGAGCTTTTCTACTTGCTCGAAGAATAAGTTATCTGAATGATTTTTAATGTTTTTCAATGATTTCATCTTAATATTGGAATTTTTTTCACTCTTAATAAATAATTGTCCGGATTATTAAGGATGCGGCGACGAGAAGAACCAACCCCGTTAAAGCGCCGATTATAAGTTCCTTGGCCCGACCCGTCTTCGAGGTATCTCCGCCAGAGGTGGTGTAGATAATTCCGCCGATAATGATCACGATTCCGGCCAAGACGGTTCCGATTGGTAAAAGAAAACCGATGTACCATTCCCTGACGAGCTTTGCTATTGCCTCGATGTCTTTACTTGTATCGGCCGCTGCCAAGGCGATGCTCGGGAGGAAAAATAAAAGGCCTAAAATGAATTTATACGGCTTGCGGAAAATCGCTTTTATTCTTCGAGCGATCCTGAGCTTGCCGAAGGAGAGTCGAGAAGTTCTCGACAAACTCGAACAATATAAGCTTGTGCAAGCCGTGAATTTGTTAATTGCCTTCACCAGATCCTCCTGAATTTACCCATTTGGTTTTAGCTGATTGCAAAATGGTGCTGGTATCCTTGGCGGCTTGACCCAAAGCTTCTTGGCTTGAGGATTTTTTGCTAGAGGCATTCTCGATCATGCTGATAAAAATCTGATCGATTTCAAGCGATTTGTGCCCTTTGTACCAAAGGTCCGCCCATGGCTTTTGGGTGGCAAAGGCCTCAAATTTCGGATTGCCCCGCGTGCCTTTGATTGGGGAAGTAAGCTTCATCGCTGAAAGATAAGTTGTTGCTCCCTGTTTGCTGGAGACGTATTTGATAAAGTCCCAAGCCGCTTTTTGACGAACCGCGTCGCCCTTGGCTGATGGAGCGACCTGAACCTGCATCTTGGCGGTTGTTTTAACCTTTCCGGAGGCAAGCGGACTATTGGGGTCGATAATTTGGGGCAGGGGCGCAACATCGATTGATGACTTCAGACTTGGCGCTTCTGAGATTAAGAATCGGTATAAATCGGCGTAGTGGATAATCATCGCCACTTGACCTTGCTCGAACGCCTCAACGTCGTTTGGCATTTTGCTGTTCCAGCTATAAAGGGCGCTCGATGGGTCAGAAAACTGCAAGTAAAAGTCCAGTGCTCGCAGACCCGGTGTGGAGGACGAGGCAGCCGAGCCACTCGATAAATTAAAGGCGGCGGAGCCCATGTCGGCCGAAGTCATCTGCGTTCCGTTTTGGAGCATCATCGAGGACAAAATATCGTAGGAGCGCTCAACATTTGCGCCCGTTCCAAGTGCAATGGCGCTTTGGGAAATCTCATCGCCGTCCCTCGAGGTCAAAAAAGGAACGATTTTAGTAAGCTCTGTCCATGTTTTGGGCGGAGTCTGGATCTGTTTGATGATCGAAGAAAGTTCGTTCGCTGAATATTTGCTGTCAATTTTATTGGCGCTTTTTAGATTTTGAACGGTTTTATCGATGAGAGAGCGGTTGATATAAAGAGCCAAGCTGTCAAGGGCAATCGGCAGGCCGTACAATTTAGGATTGCCGGAGGCATCTTGCAAGACTGTTGATTTGGCGACAACATCCTCGTAGACATCGCCAACAGAGTCAGCGGCATTCTTGCCGGTGTTTTCATTTTTATTTTGGCTGGTGTTAAAAAGATCATCGGGTGCGGGGGCAAGTTGCGGGGCGTATTTGGGCAAATCTTCAACGTCGATTGAAAAAATATCGGGAGCGTTTTGAACTGATTGGTGAGCAGCCAGCGCCTGCAGGACATCTTCTTCGTAGGTTCTGGGATCCTTGGAAACAACTTCGATCTTGACGCTTTTGTTCATAGATCCATATTGTTTGACCATCTCTTTGAGTGTTTCCTCGCTTGCATCTGATCGCGTGTTCCACCAATACAAAGTCACTGGTCCCGAAGCATTTTTTGTTCCACCCGAAGAGCAACCGCTAAGCAGCATACTAATTCCGAGAACCAAGACTGTGATTATCCTTTTACCCCTCGCCACGCCCCTCCTAACTTAAAACTTACTTGTAATTAGCCAGCTCAAATTTGCCGCTAAAAATCCCTTTGCTTGATCCGAAATAAAATATATCGGACCTTGAAATGAACGACTTAGCCGAACTTAAATCCTTTACTTCAGCATAATTTATTAGCTGCTTCGTGTCAAAGTTATATTTGACCGGCCGGCCTTCAGATACTCCGGCGATGTTCTTCTCGTCAAAAAAGCTGATAAGGTTAGGGGCGGACTTAAAAGGCAAGGTCTCGAGTTTGTTTTCACCGTTTATTCTATAAACCGTCCCCTCCTCATCAACAACAACCGCTTCGGTGCCGTTTGGTCCCCATTTGCCCCAAACGAAGTTTTTTTCCGCTGAAACGCTTTGGTATTCGCGCTTTGAAAGGTCAAGCACTCCAACTTCTCCGCCGATAACCAGAACTTTGTTGGGGTTTGCACCCCAGTCGAAAAAAGCATTTGAGAATTTATTTTTATCAAGTTGCAAGATTATGTTGGCGTCGGTGTGCTTCAGATTTGTCAAAAACACATCCCAGCCGTATGAAGATAAAAGATCGTAAATGAGCTTCGAGTTTGCCTCGGGGAAATAACTGCTGGCGTTATCATTCCAAGAAACAGAGTGAATATTGGCGGCAAGCGGGGGGAGTTTGGTTTCGGTTTGATTGATGAGGTCTGTCTTTGAAAAGTCGACGATTTTAATGGCTTCATTGTCTAAAATCAAAGCATAGTTGTTGTTGTTTGATATTTTGACAATTTTGGCCGTCGGGAACTTGGCGTTTGAGAGGGGAGTCGACTGGGCTTTTTCGTTTTCTAAATCAAGAACCGAAACCGTTGAATCTTTGTCCAAGAAGAAAAGATTTTTTAGGTCCGATGAAAAGCTCGGAAACTTCCCTTGCTGAACCGACAGGGTGGGAATTTTCTCCTTTTGAAGCGCAAAATTGAGCTTGACCTTTTCAGCCATTTTGAAATTTCGGACGCTGATGTAAGAGACATAGCCGTCTTTGCTAATTGTGATCGAGTGAGTTCCTGGCATAGTTTTGTAAATGCCCGCCTTGATCTCCTTGTCGTCAAGCAGAATTTTGTCTGGTGCGGGACTTGGATTGATCTCGAGCGTAACGCGGTAAAAAAAGAAATAAAACCCGGCCGCGAGCAGTATTAAGACACCCACGATATAAAGGATTATTTTTACAAATCCGCCCCGCGGTCTTTTAATCACTGCCCGGCTGCCGATTTTTTTCTCGTCTTCTTTTGAGGTAGTGGGTTGCGGAGGAGTTGACGCAGGCGGAGCGGGCGGGGGAGCGGGAGACGGTGTTTTTGGTGCTTCAGTTTCGATTTTTGGCAAAGGTGTTTCCTGAGCTCCGGCAGGAGGCGCTTGAGGCGCTGGCGCAGGCGAAGGAGGCGCGCTCGGCGCGCTTTTAATTTCCTCGATTGGTTTTACCCCGTTAGAGAAATCCACAGGCTCTTGTTGGCGGTCAGAAGTTGTTTTTGATGCAGGCTGATTAACACCACTATCATTTGTTGTGGAACGATCGTTGTCTCTAACGGGGTTTACTTCTTCGTTTTTCATTATTGAGGTTTGTTTGTTTGATTATTGACTTGAACCGGTTGCGAGACGGGGTGTTGTGTATTTTGCGGTGCGGGAGGTGCAACTGGAGCGGGGGCAGGCGCAGTTGTTGGTGCTTCTTGAGATGGTGATTGAGGAGTTTGGGGCGCCCCGGCAGGAGTGGCATTTTCGGCGCTTATAGCTTGGCCCGAAACAGCGTTTTGGGATGCTTCCTGCTCCTTTTGTGCCAAGAGTTCCTTTGGGTCGGTGGTGATGATTTGATCTTCGGCGAATGAAGCGATTATTTTGATTGCCACGTGCGATGATCCGGCAAAAAACAATCCTTCGCCGACATCACTCTCGAGCAGTATAAATTTCTCTCCTTCGGTCAGATGAAAGACCTGAGCTAATTTATCAACGGCAGCTGGTGATTGCTTGAGTAAAATCTGAATTGACGAGTTATTAATAACCGCCCGCCCCTGATCGGAGTTCAAAAAGTCCTCGACGTCTTGGCTGATTATTGTCAGCCCGAGATAATATTTGCGGGCTCTTTTTGACAGAGAGTAAAGGTACTTGGCTGAGTCGGGATATTGCATCAGGATCCAGGCTTCGTCAACGATCAAAATTCTCTTTCTCATATCGTGACGGATTCTTGCCCAGATATAATTTAGGACCATGTACATTGCAAGCGGACGCAATGCTTCTTCCAAATTTCTGATTGAAAAAACGACAAAGCCACGCTCGAGTTCAAAGTTTGTTGGTTGATTAAAGAGTCCGGCAAATGTTCCTTCGGTGTATTTCATGAGACGTCTAGCTAAACTCTCCGCTCCCTTGGTATTTTGTAAAACCCCCTGCAAGTCGGATAAAAGCGGCGGGGTGTTCTGGTGCGTTGAAGCATCGGCAGTGATGTCCCGAAGGGCATAGGTGTCATAAACAGCCTTATCTAAAATAGCATCTTCTTCGGGGGTAACTCCGCCGACCATCAATGCCAGAAGTCCTTTGAGGTCGGTAATTGCAGTTCTAAGGACAGTTGCTCCGTCCTCATCTGGACCCAGGGAAGGTAGATCAAATGGGTTAACTCTTTTGTCGGAGTTCAGCGAAAAGTCGAAAAAACTTCCGCCAACGGCTTCGCAAAGCGCCTGATATTCGTTTTCGGGGTCTATGACAATGACGTCGGTTCCAAACATCAGTGACCTCAAGGCCTCGAGTTTTACGGCGTATGACTTACCTGATCCGGATTTGGCAAAGACTACCTCGTTGGCGTTTTCGAGGTCGAATCGGTCAAATAGAATCAAAGAGTTATTGTGCCTATTAATACCGAAAAACACGCCTTTGTTTGAGGTCAGTTCGGCTGAAACAAAAGGGAAACTGGTCGAAAGTGAATTGGTATCGAGGTTTTTGGTAATTCCCAGTTCGTCTTCTGCAACCGGCAGGGTGGTATGAAAGCCTTGTTCGGCTTGGAAAATCGCCTGTTTTGTATAAACAAGCAGTCCCCCCAGCGACGTTGTCAGTCTTTGGGTAGCGTCGGTAAGCTCGACCTGGGTTTTGGCATAAATCGTAAAGTAGAGTCCAACCTTGAATATTTTTTGCTGACCGGCAATCAGATCGTCCCTAAGCTCGTCAACATCGCCGATGGCTAGATCGAGCTGGGGGTTTCTAACTAATCCCTTCTCCTGTTCGATTTGGCGCGAAGACTCGAGTCGTCCGGCCTGTTTACGCATTTTATCGAGAAAAATATTGCTGTCGAGCGGACTGATGTGCATCGACACATCCATCGTCATATCGGAATTAACGACCGGCGAGAGCCAGTTTGAATATAAAAAGCGGGGATAGGCGTAGACAAAAAGCGTTTTGATGAAAAGAGAATTTACTTGAAGAAAATTAGGCGTGGTCAAAAAACTTGCCGGCGCGATAAAATCAAGCATGCTGGTTGAGGATTTTTCGATCGCTCTTTCGGTCTTCTTAGCGGTCTTTGGATCTAACTTTGGTGGATTTTGATCAGGCATA